>JBEPXQ010000464.1:0-2519 GCA_041641835.1 Bacteroidales bacterium | reverse complement strand
TCACCGGAAGGGGAATATTCAGGGTTTTGTCCAGCCCACCATCGTTCCCATACACTTTGAATTTAACCAGCATTTCCGCCCTGGGGTCTTTTGTAAGAGGCTTCACACGCCAGTGCCAGCCATACATATCAGGACTCACATCCTGCACATCCCGGTCGTGGAGCCTAATCACTCTAAACTCCTGCTCGTCATATTTCAGTTCGGCTTCCACCACGCGATAGTAAACCAGCTCTTTAATGATAGCTGCCTCATCCATATCCCTTACAGACTCTGGTTCCGGACTATATTCTTTTAATTTCTCTTTAAGGAATTGCTTTACATCTTCATCCTTCATCAGGTCGGTTACCAGTGCCATCACATCGTAATGATTTCGCCAGGTCATTACCGGCGGGGCATACACCGCGAGGCTGGCATGTTTCAATGACTCCTCCCTGTATATTTTCCGTCCTGACTTTTGTGTTTTAATCTCTGATACACTGCCTGTATCAGATAATTTTCCTTTTTCTAATTCGTCTGCAGGAGAATAATGTGAAGTAGAATCGATACTTTGCTTTTCCTCCGGTTGGGGACTTCCACAATGGCTAAAGACCAGCAACAGTGCCACGAATGTTGCAGCGAGTGCAGTTTTTTTCATGATAGATCTGATTTTGGAGAAAGGCTCTACTTCAGCTTGTCGTTCTTGCGCATGGCATCGATAATCATACCTACAGTAAGGTTAAAGAGCTCCCGCTCGCCGCGTTTTCCTAAGATAGGTACGTCCAGGTTATTGAGCAGGTAGTTCACCAGGTGTTCTTTAATACGGTCGAGATCAGCAGGGCAGCCAGGCTCCAGACCGTCAGAAATATCATCCAGCAGATCACCAAATTCCGGTGGCAGGTGTTCATCAAGTGCTTTGTCGATCTTAGTGATACCAAAAATAAGTATCTTTTCCTCGAAGCGTTCTCCTATCACGGGTACATCCACTTTCTTGTTAGCCTTTTGGGCAATCAGTTTGATTTGTTGTTCTGATAACATAAGTCAGTTTTTAGGTTAAATTATTCCTGTAGTAATGATTCCATTTTGTCAAGGGTTTGTGAGCCATAAATGCCATCCACGGTGAGCAGGTGGTTAGCCTGGAACAGCTTAAGGGCATCATAGGTTTTGGGTCCAAAGATGCCATCGGCATCCCCGCAGGGCACATTTAACTGGTTGAGTGCCCGCTGCAGTTTGATCACCTCATCTCCCCTGTCGCCCTGGCTTAATGTGGGTTTTGGCAGTCCACCGGTCTCTTCCTTCTCCAGTTTACGGTAGCCCAGCACTTTATCTGCATCAAAAGAAGTGATATTCACGCTGTTGCTCTGATTGCCGCCCAGGCAATAAACGCGCCTGGCATCCTTGTTAAATCCCAGGAAAAAGCCCACGTGTCCCTTCCAGGAGTGGATGCTTTCGCGCCAGAAAACCACGATGTCCCCGGGCCTGGGGTGAGAGGTATTGTCGCCTGTTTCAAGCCAGGAGCGCGCATTGGCTTTCTCCGAACGTTCAAGTTTAGCCTGTTTGCAGCACCAGTTAATGAAGATACTGCACCAGGGTGTTTCATCGTCATCCACGAATTCAAAACCGGCCTCTCTGGCATAGTTCACGATGTGTTGGTTGTGCTTCGCTCCGGGTATTTCTTTCTGCCCGAATTCTGCAAAAGCAATTTGAAGTAGTTTGCTCATAGCCGTGGAGTTTTTGGTTTCAGCATCCGCTGATAAAAATCAACAGCTAAAAATACTAAACTTTTCATTAGCAGCAAACTGAATTGCTATATTTTCTGAAAAAATTTTGTTGCGCTAATTTATATCCGATCAGTCATCTTCCTTTTTTTCAAAAATCAGGTTCATTTTTCTTACTTTTGAATCCCATAAAAAAATCAAGACTTATGATATCCGATACAAATAATATTTTCTCAAAATCGGCTGAGCGCATGAAGCCGTCAGCCATACGCGAATGTCTGAAACTGACCCAGCAGCCAGACATTATTTCCTTTGCAGGAGGATTACCGGCCCCGGATTCTTTCCCGGTGGATGACATGCAGGAAATCGCTGCTGAAGTATTGAAGGAAGATGCCACTGCAGCTTTGCAATACACCACTACTGAAGGTGACCAGATGCTGCGTGAGCAGCTGGTGAAGCGATACCGCAAGGAAGGCTGCGATATTACAACCAATAACCTGGTGGTTTCCACGGCCTCGCAGCAAGCCCTTGACCTCCTGGGTAAAATCTTTATCAACCCGGGGGATAAGGTTATTTGCGGCCTTCCCTCCTATTTGGGCGGATTATCAGCGTTCAAATCATACGGTGCTGAACTGGTGGGCATTCCATTTGATGATGGTGGCATGCGCAGCGATATGCTGGAAAAAAAGCTGCAGGAGCTGAAGGCAGAAAACCAACTGCCCAAATTTATCTATATAATACCCGATTTCCAGAACCCGGCAGGCATTACCATGCCAAAACAGCGTCGCGTAGAGATACTGGAAATCGCTAAAAAATATGATGTGC
>JBEPXQ010000463.1:0-2519 GCA_041641835.1 Bacteroidales bacterium | reverse complement strand
CATCACTTCTCTCTTTGGCCTGATCTTCTTTTTCTTCGATTTTATCTTCCACTTTTTCTATGCGGCCTTTATCATCTTTTTTCTTGAGCTTGTTCAGCAGCTTATCCATACCGGGAATGAAAGGCGCCAGCAGAAACAAGCCTGCTGCTACCAGAATGTATCCCAGCGGTATAAAGGGGATCATCATAAAAACAGCACCGGCAGCGAGACTAATGCCGCCCAGCACGGGCCTTACATATTTAATATAATCGGGATTTATCTTACGCATATACTCCTGTTATTGGTACATCATATAAACGCAGCATTCATGGATTAGTTCAGGAAACCAGGAGCAAACATTTGTAAATCTTCTGAAACAGCTAAGAAATATCATCTAATGCAAAAAGAGATTGATACTCTTGTAATTCGTATTTGTTTTTTACCTATTTTTGCGGCTCATTTTTAAAATCAACAAATGCTTACATTTAATGCATTGGGCTTGTCGCCCAATTTGCTGAAGGGAATTGAAGAGCTGGGATTTACAAAACCTACACCCATACAGGAAAAAGTTATACCTACCATTTTCACCTCCACATCAGATTTAACAGGACTTGCACAAACGGGAACCGGAAAAACTGCCGCCTTTGGGCTGCCATTGCTCGATCTCACCGACACAGCTGAAAAGCATGTGCAGACTCTTATACTCGCACCCACGCGCGAGCTTTGTGTGCAAATTACCAAGGATCTGCAAACATATGCACGCTACATGGACCGCATCAGTATAGTGCCGGTGTATGGCGGAGCAAGCATAGACACACAAATCCGTGCACTGAAAAAAGGTGCCCAGATTATCGTGGCCACACCCGGGCGTATGATTGACCTTATCAAGAGAAAAGCTGCCAATATCCGCTCCATCCGTACACTGGTGCTGGACGAAGCCGACGAAATGCTGAATATGGGCTTTCGCGATGAGCTTGATGAAATACTGAAGACCACGCCTGCTGAAAAGCGTACATTACTGTTTTCAGCTACCATGTCGTCCGAAGTAGCACGCATCTCCAAGAAATATTTAAAAGCACCCGAACAGATTACCATAGGTAAGCAAAATGCAGGGGCAAATAACATACGTCATATCTATTACCAGGTGCATGCACGTGATCGCTATGTGGCCCTGAAACGAATCGCGGATATCAATCCGGACATATACGGCATAGTATTTTGCCGCACTCGCATGGAAACCAAAGAGGTGGCTGACAAGCTCATTCAGGATGGTTATAATGCTGATGCCCTGCATGGTGACCTCTCACAGGCGCAGAGAGACCATGTCATGAAGCGTTTTCGCGAACGTTCTCTACAAATGCTGGTGGCCACCGATGTAGCTGCACGCGGTATTGATGTTAATGACATCAGCCATGTGATCAATTATAACCTGCCCGATGAGCTGGAGGTATATACCCACCGTAGCGGACGAACAGGTCGTGCCGATAAGTCAGGGATTTCAATTTCACTGATCAATTTTAGGGAAAAGCACAAAATTAAGCAGATAGAAAAAATCACCGGCAAGAAGTGTGAACAGGCGCAGGTTCCCTCTGGTGAGGAGATCTGCAACAAGCAGCTCTTCAACATGATCGACCGTATGGAAAATGCTGAAGTGGACGAAGATAAGATCGCACCTTTCATGGATACGGTAAATAAGAAGCTGGCCTGGATGAGCAAGGAAGAAATCATTAAGCATTTTGTATCCATGGAATTCAACCGTTTTCTGGAATACTACAAAAATGCTCCTGATCTGAATAAGAAAGCTGAAGAAGGCAGCAAGGGAAAAAACAGCAGAGATAAAGATGGTAAAGGCCGCAGAAAGGTACGCGACTCAGGCGACTTTTCAAGGTTCTTCATCAATGTGGGTAAGAAAGACGGACTGTTGCCCAAAAAGGTTATCGGGCTGGTGAATGATCATACCAGAAACCGCGATATCGCCATCGGAGATATTGACTTGAAAGATAGCTTTTCCTTTTTTGAAGTAGATGCTCAACATGCTGAACAAGTGAAAAATGCACTCAGCGGGCAGTCATTCAATGGCCGGAAAATGTCAGTGGAATTTGCTGAAGCCAGAAAAGAGGTTAAAAAAGGAAAGAAACGCCGGAAGTAGGCAGTTTTTGGATATTGTTATAGCGAATCAGCAGTATTGGGGGTGGAATTAAGAATTATCTTTCAGAATCCTCCGGTACCCTCACCTACCAACATAGCTGTGCGGCCAATATAATTCCGCACAGCTATATTAGCAGAAGTAATTTTAATTATAAATTGTTTAGCCCAGTGCTTCTTTCATGAGCCTGCCGATATCGGCGGGTGAATCGGCCACGTGGATGCCTGCTTCGCGCATGAGTGCTTTCTTGGCCTCAGCAGTGTCGGCTTTGCCTCCCACAATGGCACCTGCGTGCCCCATGGTGCGCCCTTTGGGTGCTGTAGCGCCTGCCACGAATCCAACTACGGGTTTAGTTCCATGCTCGCCAATCCAGGCTGCCGCATCGGCTTCCATA
>JBEPXQ010000462.1:0-2524 GCA_041641835.1 Bacteroidales bacterium | reverse complement strand
ATATTACTGAATTCCAGTATGGCTTCAATGCCCGGCCTGGGACTTTTATTTATCCGCTTCAAGCCATAATATGCAAGTATCCTGTTCTCTCCCACTATGGGCACAATATCTGATGCTATGCTCACCACCACCAGGTCGAGATACTTCTCCAGCTCATCAAACGGGATTTCATTATGTTCGGTGAAAGCCTGTATAAGCTTAAATCCTACCCCGCAACCACTTAGCTCCTTAAAAGGATATTCATCCCCTTCACGCTTAGGATCAAGAATAGCATAAGCATCGGGGAGTTCGTCCCCGGGCAGGTGGTGATCACAGATGATAAAGTCAATTTGCTTCTGACTGGCGTATTCTATCTTTTCCACTGCTTTAATTCCGCAGTCAAGAGCAATTACCAATGTAAATTCATTGGTGTAGGCATAATCAATTCCTTTATAAGAAATGCCGTATCCTTCTTCATATCTGTCAGGGATATAAAAACTTACATTTTGGTGATACTTTCTGAGGAAGGAAATTACCAATGCAACAGAGGTTGTGCCATCCACATCATAATCACCATATACCAGAATTTTTTCATTGTTGCTGATGGCACTGTCGATCCTTTCGATCGCTTTATCCATGTCTTTCATCAGGAAAGGATCATGCAGATCCTTAAGACTGGGTCTGAAGAATTGCCTGGCTTTTTCAAAGGTATCCATCCCGCGTTGAATGAGTAAGCTTGCAATGTATTCATTCACTCCCAGTTCACTGATCAAGCGATCAATAGCCGCCTTATCTCCTTTTGCTTTAGTTACCCACCGCTTGTCCATATTTGCTGATCGAAATTTCAGGTAAAGTTAATAAAATTAGCCTTGCAGCAAAAGCGAATTTAGTTTCCACTTTAAAATTCCTTCCCGGCTGCCAGTTTAATCCCTTGATTTTTAATGGCTGCTAATCAATTAAAATTTCGCCTGTCATTTCATCAGGCCGCTCTATATCCATCACTTTCAATATAGTTGGGATAATGTCAGCCAGTTTTCCTTCTTTTTTGAGATTTTTATATGGTGTGTTAAGCACAAAAAGCGGAACCGGATTGGTGGAATGAGCAGTATTAGGCGAGCCATCTTCATTTTTTGCATGATCAGCATTACCATGATCAGCAGTGATAAAAACAGCATAATCGTTTTCCACAGCTGTTTCTGCTACATTTTTTACACAGCCATCCACTGTTTCCAGCGCCTTGATGATGGCATCTAAATCACCGGTATGTCCAACCATATCAGGATTTGCAAAATTCAGGCATATAAAATCGTATTTTTTTTCTTTCAGAAACTCCACCACAGCATCTCTAACTTCGGGTGCACTCATTTCCGGCTGCTTGTCATAGGTTGCAACTCTGGGTGAAGGAATCAGCTTGCGGTCTTCTTTATCGAATACTACTTCCCGTCCTCCGGAAAAAAAGAAGGTGACATGAGCATATTTTTCTGTTTCGGCTATGCGAAGTTGCTTCAGGCCGTTGCTGGCAAGCACTTCTCCCATGGTATTTGTAAGATCCGGCTTACTGAAAATCACATGTACATTCTCAAAATCTTTATCATACTGTGTCATGGTGACATAATAAAGATCAAGCTTCTTCATGTTATAATCAGGCATGTCTTCCTGGCTCAACACAGTAGTGATCTGTCGCAAACGATCGGTCCGGAAATTGAAGCAAATCACCACATCGCCTTCTTGTATGGTTCCCCTGGGTTCCTTGTTTTCATCAACTATCACCACCGGTTCAATAAATTCATCGGTCACTCCGTCTTCATAAGAACTCTTAATGGCTTCCACCGGGTCTTTAAAATACTTTCCTTTTCCATGAACCATCAGATCATAGCCTTTTTTGATGCGCTCCCAGCGTTTATCCCGGTCCATGGTATAATAGCGACCACAAACGGAAGCTATTTTTGTTTTTTGTTCAGAAAGATAATCCTGAAGATCACCTACAAAGCCTTTACCACTGCGCGGATCAGTGTCGCGCCCGTCAGTAAGTACATGTACAAAAGATTTATCAATGGAAGTTTGCTCTACCATGGAAGTAAGCTTCTTCAGATGTTTTATGGATGAATGCACGCCTCCGTCTGAAACAAGTCCGATAAAGTGAACTGCCTTATTATTTTTTTCAGCATAACCAAAAGCTTCATTGATGGTTTCATTCTCATCCATCTCACCGCTTTCAATGGCTTTATTAATTCTCACTATATCCTGATGAACTATACGTCCGGCACCTATATTCAGGTGCCCTACTTCCGAATTGCCCATTTGTCCTTCGGGCAGTCCTACTTTTTCGCCTGAAGTAATAAGCCTGGTGTGAGCTACTTCATCATTGTTATAAAGGCTGTCGATGTATGGTGTATTTGCCTGGCTGATAGCATTGGCGCTGCCGTTTTCTGCTTCTGCCCAACCATCCATTATTATAAGTATCGTTTTCTTACTCATCTGTTTAAGTTTGATTAAATTCGTATGATATTTACCCCGCCGTTTACGCAGGGGAGCTCTCCATCAC
>JBEPXQ010000461.1:0-2526 GCA_041641835.1 Bacteroidales bacterium | reverse complement strand
ACCAGGAAATGTTTTCTCGGGGCAGAATTATGATGCCCAGCAAATTTTTATTCCCAGAAACGACGGTACCAATACAGGCACTTTTCTGCTTGAAAATGAAACAGTGACGAAAATCCTTATCGACGGTGCCAACAGGAAATGGATAGGTACAAGCAAAGCAGGCCTGTTTTTGATGTCACCTGACGGGATCGAAGAAATCCACCATTTTACCGTGGATAATTCGCCCCTGCTTTCAAATAACATTACAAGCCTGAGTATGAATGATGAAACAGGCGAATTGTTTGTGGGCACCGATAAAGGAATCATTTCTTATCGCACTGAGGCTACCCGCGGAGGTGAAACTCATAATGATGTGTACGCTTACCCGAACCCTGTACCTCCCAATTTCAATGGTAAAATTGCCATTAAAGGCCTGGTAACGGATGCCAATGTAAAGATCACTGATATTTCAGGAAAGCTGATTTACCAAACCATAGCCAGGGGAGGACAGGCCATCTGGAATGGTAAAAACTTCAACGGCGATAAGGCGCATTCCGGCGTTTACCTGGTTTTTTCAAGCAATGATGATGGCGAAGAAACCTTTGTGGCTAAAATTCTCTTCCTTCGGTAAAAGCGCAATACCTGTTTCTTTCTTTCATTTGCTGTATTTTTGCGCTATGAGTGAACTGCTGAAAATAAAAGGCATCTTTCTGCACCAGGTGAAATACTCCGATAGCAGTGTAATAGCGAAGATCTATACCGATCAATTCGGTATGCAGTCATTTATTGTCAGAGGAATAGGGAAATCAAAAAAGAATAAAAAGGCTGGCCTTTTGCAGCCACTCACCCTGTTGGATATGGTTATCTGGTACAACCCCAAACGTGATATTCATCAATTGAAGGAGTTATCAGCTGCTTACCACTTCAGGAATATACAGCAAAAGGATTTTGTGAAATCATCCATCGCGGTATTTATCAATGAGATGATTTACAAAAGCATTCGTGAGCAAGAACAGAATCAGGCGCTGTTTGATTTTCTGTTTAATTCCATAAAATACCTCGACCTGGCTGAAGATGACTATCTGAATTTTCATCTCATTTTCGCTCTGCAGTTTTCAAAATATCTTGGCTTTTTCCCAGCGGGAAATTTTGCTGATAAATTATCATATTTTGATCTGAGGGAGGGCCGGTTTTCCCCGGCAGAACCGCTTCATGCTGATTATATCTCCCCGGAGTTTACGTACAGCTTCAGGCAGCTGATGAGTATGAGTTTTTCTGAATCGGTAGCCCTTAAGATCAATAACAAACAGCGCAGGATACTGCTTGAGCATATTCTCAATTATTATGCTTTCCATCTGCAGGGCTTTGGGGAAATGAAGTCGCACCACATACTGGAAGCAGTTCTCTCTTGATACGAAACTAATTTTGGAGTAATTTTGTTACAATCAAAAAAGATGAACTATGGCCATTGTATTTACAGATGATACGAAAACCGATATACACCTCGACGGGCATCCGCAGCGGATAATATCCCTTTGTCCGTCCATTACTGAAACGTTGATAAAGCTTGGGATAAAGGACCGCCTGGTTGGGAAAACAGATTATTGTTACCGCCCGCAGGGGGAAGCCGATGAGCTGGAAAAAATCGGAGGGCCAAAAACGTTAAATGAGGAATCAATTAATAAAATAAAACCCGACCTGCTGATTGCAGCTAAGGAGGAAAGCAGCCGGGAGCAAATTGAAAAGCTGCGTGAAAAATATCCTGTTTTCGTGTTTGATGTATCCACCTATGCTGAAGCGCTGGATATGATCATCCGTCTTGGTGAAATCACCGGAACCCAGGATAAAGCAATTGAGCTGAGCGACCGCATAGATAAAGCTTTTGCCAAAATTCCACAGCTAAAGCAGCCGCTTACCTTCCTCTACATGGTGTGGAAAGAACCTTTGATGGCGGCAGGAAAGCGAACCTACATTAATGATATTCTTACTTCTCACGGCTTTATAAACTGTCTTCATAATTTTATTCAGCGATATGTAACCCTGAACTTTGAAGTTTTCAAAAAGCTGGAATTCGATATGGCTTTTTTGCCCTCTGAACCTTATAATTTTAATGAAGAAGACAAAAAAGACATCCTGGCCTTTTTCCCGCAGGCGGATGTAAGAATTGTGGACGGAGAGATGTTTAGCTGGTACGGCTACCGTATGCTGCATGCAGCAGAATATCTTACTGAATTGATCAGGAAGCTCAACGAGAGTAAAAAGAAGTAGAACTTATGGTTCTGCAATCATAGATGGTTAACGTGACATATTTTTGAGAATTTTCACTTAATGGTATAATTGCATATAGCCCATTAGGTTTTTTATGTCAAGTGAAAAAACAAGGAATGGCTTTAATTCGTGGCTTCCGCCACGAAATAATAATTCAGGTTATGATTAAATTGCCTGATGAATTCCTTCTCAGATAATGGAGCCGCCTGTTTTAGCCAGTCGCGCATCAGAAATACCTGATAGTTTATGGAGGAAAGCAGGGCGAACATTTGCTCCGGA
>JBEPXQ010000460.1:0-2539 GCA_041641835.1 Bacteroidales bacterium | reverse complement strand
CTGCAGCGTAAGCCTGCTGGAAATAGTTCCAATACCACCGTCAGCCTGGAAGCTTTTCATATTTCCGTCCTTTTGCCTGATGTCAACAAGAGATGAAAGCCGGCCACCATATTTTGCGGGAATATCACCTTTATAAAGTTCCACTTCTTTAATAGCATCATTATTAAACACCGAAAAGAAGCCCATGAGATGAGAAGCATTGAAAACAGTAGCTTCATCCAGAATTACAAGGTTCTGGTCTCTGGAACCACCTCTCACAGAAAATCCTGTGGATCCTTCCCCGGCAGCCTGAACGCCAGGTAGCAGCTGCAGCGTTTTGATTACATCAACTTCTCCCATCAATGCCGGAATTTTGGAGATGGTTTTGCTCTTCATCTTCACCACACTCATCTGAGTTGACTTAATATTTGCATCTTCCCTTTCGCCGGTTACGGTTACAGCTTTCAGCTCCTGATTTGCAGGGCTCAGCTCCATATTAATCCGCTTGTCTTCCTTTAGTTTGATTTCTTTTGTCACAGGTTTATATCCAACATAAGAATATACCAGTGTATATGCTCCCGGCTCAAGGCTGATGGAGTAAAATCCGTAGTGGTTGGTAATGGTTCCTGTTTTTAGCTCTTTCACGTAGATAGTGGCTCCCAGCAGTTCTTCACCGTTGCCGGCATCTTTTATTCGTCCGCTAATCGTGTAACGCAGCACCTCATCCTCATCATTTACGGCGCTGATCAATCCGGGCAACATCAGTACTGAAAAAAGCAATAGAAGTTTTATATTTTTAAAGCTCATGACTATTTCTCGGGTTTAGGATATGAAGCTATTTGTCAGGGCTGAAATTTCCAAACATGAAGCCAAGCTGAACATTTGGCTGGTTAAACATCTTATCAGAATAAATATCATTACTTATTCCTGTGACAAACCGGTATCCGGCGCCAAGCTGAAATTTCATCCAGCTGGTAAGATTTATTTCCATTTCAATCTGTGGAAGCAGCACGAAAACATTATCACGGTCGCAATGCTCTATGTCAGCAATGTCATAATCCCTGTCATACAGGCTGATTCCTCCCCAGCCCAGCCGCGTGTTAATGTTGAAATGGATCAGCTTATTTGGTTTATGAATGTATCCCATCCAAAATCCGCCGTGACCGAAACTCAGAGTGTATTTATCCGGGCAGGTAACCACCTGCGGATCAAGATTATGGCTCGTGGACAAGCCTTCGCCGTATCCACCAAAGAAATACTTCTGATTTAACAGTACAGCACCGCCACCACCTGTCATCACCGCAAATTCATCATTGATGCTGCTAAAGCCTACTGTTACTCCTCCAAAGCCGCTCACTTGCGTGTCGCCCGACTGAAACAGGTATTGAGGCTCGTCATCATTCTGGGCATTCACTGTGAATGCTCCTGCCATTATCATCATCATGGCTAAAATAATTCTGTGCTTTTTCATAATTTCTCAAATTATAGTGCTGTAAAAAACGCACTTGCATTAAACAATAAAATTAGTTCAGGGTTTGTTGCATTATTTTATTTCTGCAACGTTCAACCCAAAGACAGCCCATTTTATTTCAGGTCACACTTTGGCAGAAAAAATATTTAAAGAAAGCTTTTCAAAGAAGCATTATTTAAAATCTTTTCCCCTGAATCATACAAGTTTGATACTGCCCGCAGTGCTTAATTTTTTATTACTTTTGCAGCTTTATAAAATTTACAGTAAAAGTATCATTTAATGGAACGGAAATACAGAGAATACAGTAGTTTGAACCTGACGAGTTTAGCGCATGATATTTTACAGTTGTGGGAGAACGAAAAGACTTTTGAGAAAAGTCTGCAGAAGAATAAGGAGGCTGAGCCTTTTATATTTTATGAAGGACCGCCATCAGCTAATGGGAAGCCAGGTATTCACCATGTAATGGCTCGCGCCATTAAAGATATTTTCTGCCGTTACAAAACCATGAAAGGCTTTAACGTTAAACGTAAGGCCGGATGGGATACCCACGGGCTGCCTGTGGAAATAGGAGTGGAAAAAACACTTGGCATCAGTAAGGATGACATAGGGCAAACCATTTCTGTGGAAGAATATAACCAGGCTTGCCGCACCGAGGTAATGAAATATAAAGACCTTTGGGATGAGCTTACCAGGAAAATGGGTTACTGGATTGATCTGGATAATCCATACATCACATTTGATAATAAGTACATAGAAACTGTCTGGTATCTTTTAAAAAACCTCTTTGATAAAGGATTGATTTACAAGGGATACACCATCCAGCCTTATTCTCCGGCTGCGGGCACCGGTCTCAGCACGCACGAACTGAATCAACCGGGATGCTACCGTATGGTTAAAGATAATACGCTGGTTGCGCAGTTTAAGGTAGAAAAGAGCAGTAAGTCGGAATTTTTGTGGGAAAATGCTCACGGGGAGCTATTCTTCCTCGCCTGGACCACCACACCCTGGACACTACCTTCCAACACTGCACTTGCAGTGGGTAAAAACATTGATTATGTTACCGTCAACACCTTCAACCGTTACACGGGT
>JBEPXQ010000459.1:2287-2541 GCA_041641835.1 Bacteroidales bacterium | reverse complement strand
ACAGATTTTTATTTGGGCGGCTACGGGCTACGGCTTATAGCTTTGCCCCGCGGCTTTAAGCTGCTGTATGCCTTAGTCAGGAGCTCGCTTACGCTCCGCTCTGCCACAGCACAGCAGCTAAAAGCCGAGTGCCAAAGGCTGCCAGCCTTCACCCTGCCGCGGTGCCTCAAGCTATCACTGCGCTGATCAAATTCCTGTATATTGCCCTGAGGTAGAGATGATATTTGTGATTGTCCTTACCAAAATACTGATCC
>JBEPXQ010000459.1:0-2277 GCA_041641835.1 Bacteroidales bacterium | reverse complement strand
TCCTTCAGAGTTCAAAGAAACAAGCGCGAACCTTTGCCTTGAGCCTGATTTTATATTTCGTTGTTGTTGCGCCGGCGTTTGGTGCGGCCCGACGGAGGCGGAAATCCTGTGGAAAGCAAAGCTTAGCTGCCGCCCCGTGGCAGAGCGCAGCGATAGCAAGCTCCTGCACACGGGCTGCGGCAGCTGGGCTTTGCTAACACAGATTGCAGCCGCAGGCGGAATAGCCGCCCAAAATATCCTGTCATTTTGTCCCTGCAAATCTGCTTACGGCTTTTCAGGTTGATTATAAATGCTATTTTTGCAGAAATTTTCCGATTGGCAGGTATTTTGCTCTGCCGTGGATGATTTTGAAAAAAAGAGGATGTCATGATGAAGAAAAATAAAAAGGCTGATAAAGAGGAACTCCGAGATCAGGAAATGAACAATGAAGAAAAGGTAAACCGCGAAGAGGGCGGGGAAGAAAAAAGCGCTGAAGACCAGGCAGAGCAGGAGAAGGGCGAAGCAGAAGGGCCGCAAGCTGGTGATGATGAGTGGCAGCAAAAGTTTAATGAGCTTAATGATAAGCATCTGAGGCTGTTTTCGGAATTTGATAATTTTCGCAAGCGTACCATGCGTGAGAAATCGGAGCTGATAAAATCGGCTTCGGGAGAGCTGATCAAAGAGATGCTCCCTATGCTGGATGATATGGACAGGGCAATAAAAGCTGTGCCTGATGAGCAGAAGGAAGCAAAGGAAGGAATGAAGCTTATCTATGATAAGTTTTTGAAGATCATGAAGAAGAAAGGCCTGGAGGAAATGGATTCGATGGGTAAGGAATTCAATACGGATTATCATGAGGCCATCACTCAGATACCTGCACCCAATGATGAGATGAAAGGGAAAGTAGTGGATGTGATAGAAAAAGGATATTTTCTGAATGATAAAGTATTACGCTATGCAAAAGTCGTAGTGGGAAAATAAGATTGAAATTGATTTATGGAAAAAAGGGATTACTACGAGATACTGGAGATATCCAGGGATGCCTCGGCTGAGGAGATCAAGAAGGCATACCGTAAAAAGGCTTTAAAATTTCACCCTGACCGCAATCCTGGTGATTCGCAAGCAGAGTCGAATTTTAAAGAAGCCGCGGAGGCCTATGAAATTCTCCGTGACCCGAATAAGCGCAGCCGCTATGACCAGTTTGGCCACGCGGGTGTGAAAAACGGAGCTGCCGGTGGCGGTGGCTTTGGCGGCGGCATGTCGATGGACGATATCTTTAGTCAGTTTGGCGATATCTTTGAAGAGTTTGGTTTTGGTGGCGGCGGATTTGGACGCGGTGGCCGCGGGGGACGCTCTAGGAGAGTAAATCGAGGTACTAACCTAAGGGTGAAAGTGAAACTTTCGCTGGAAGAAATTGCCAATGGCGTTAATAAAAAGCTGAAGGTTAATAAATATGTTAACTGCGATACCTGCAAAGGAAGCGGTGCCAAAGACGGCTCCTCATTTCAGACCTGTTCCACCTGTAATGGCATGGGGCAGGTAACCCAGGTTACCAATACCTTTTTAGGACAGATGCAAACAGCCAGCACATGCCCATCATGTGGTGGCGAGGGAAAGACGATATCGCAGAAATGTCCTTCATGTGCCGGTAACGGGATAGAAAAAGGTGAAGAGGTTATTTCGATTGATATACCTGCAGGCGTGGAAGACGGTATGCAGCTTTCGGTATCAGGAAAGGGTAATGCTGCTGCCCGAGGCGGGATACCCGGCGACCTGATCATCCTGGTTGAACAAAAGGAACATGAACACTTTACCCGCGACGGTAACAACATTTTATATAATCTTTACATTTCCTTCCCGCAAGCAGTACTGGGAACTTCAGTGAATGTGCCCACGCTTAACGGCAAAGCGAAAATAAAAATAGAACCGGGTACACAGGGAGGTCGCATCCTGCGGCTGCGTAATAAAGGTATTCCTTTTCTGCAGGCAGGTGCGCGCGGCGATCAGCTCATCAATGTCAACATCTGGACACCACAGGAAGTGGATAAAGATGAAAAAGAAGCGTTGGAGAAAATGATGGACTCCACAAACTTTAAACCGGATCCCGGCAAGAAGGAGAAGAGCTTTTTTGAAAAAATGAGAGAATATTTTAATGGATAAAAAAAGGGGCTTCGCGCCCCTTTTTTATTGACTCCAGTGGAGTTTAATATTTGCCAACAATTGACCCCACATTTTCACGATCGCGGAATTTTTCCACCGGATGTTCGCCTTCCGGTTCGAAGCGGTAATCATTACCTT
>JBEPXQ010000458.1:0-2542 GCA_041641835.1 Bacteroidales bacterium | reverse complement strand
CGATATTAAACAGAAAGAAAAACAGAAACAGTGGCAGTGTTATTTTTCTTAAAAGACTTCGCCCACTAAAGAAAATAAAGAAAACACCAAGCAGGCTCCATAACAACAATGCCAACGACAGGGATAACTCGACTATCTTCCCCTGATGCCACAGGACGCGGAAAGGGTAAAAATAGTCATGGAACATAATGAATTCCACCAACATGAGAACAACAATCGCTCCCAGCGCGCCCGCCCTTCTCAAGCTAGAATTCACCATATTCAGTCTTTGTTAAACCTGCCAATAATATATCCCCTGAGAACTTAGGAAAAACAGACAAATCAGTTCGCAACGCACATTATTGAATTTGTGCTCTTTTATAATCTCGTGTACAAACTGTCACTAGGGCAGTCATAACACGGCAAGCAACTTACTGATTTAGCGCAATTAATTGCAATATTTCCCCAAACACAAACATACCAACAATGACTAGCACAGCCCAACCGAAAACTGTAGCCAACAGCTGCGTAAACGGTTCAGATGCTTCATCAACATCCCTGTTTGACTCGTAAAACGCTGAAACATCCACGCTATTTATCACTTCATAGTCAGGATCATCGATAAGCTTTAACGCCTCATCCTCCTGCTTATCGATATAGATCCATAGCCCTGGCTCTGTGAAGATATATGAGGTAATCATACGCGCGACATTTTCACCGGAGATAAAAGCAGGTATTCCATTACCTTCCAGCAACATCTTCAAGGTCAGAAGATAACTAGTATCTCTATTTTTAATTAGTAGTTTCATAACGATAAAAGGCCGCGCTGACGGAGCCGGCTAAAATAACAAAGCCCAGGCAACAGCAGCCTGCATCATGACAATCAGAAGGACAGTGAGACGTCAGGATCCGCCCCCGAAAGCACATTATCAATCTGCAGCATCGCATCCCGTTTCAGCAGTAACGACTCCAGTTCAGAGAGCCCCTCGATGCTATCCATCTCCTTATCATCGATAATGAAAATAAAGGACACACTGAGCCTTTCGTTGTCTTCATCATACACCGGCTCAACCTCAACACTGCCACCCGATGCAGTAAAGGCACTCATCACCCGACGAAGGTGCTCGGACGGTTGCATCCGCTGAAAGTCGGTATAGATCTCGGCAAACTCACCACTCGGGATATGATGCTTATCCTTTAGCTCGGTGTATTGTTCATCCGTCAGGCCGGTAATGATTTCGTAATCATTCTTTTTGTATTTCTTGGCCAATTCCAGCTCCATGTTATCCAAATAGGCCTTCGCCATTTCGACAACAACGGCTTCGTGTTTTTCTAAGAGATTTTCGCTCATTATGGTTTGCTCTATATATCAAGGTGAATTAAGGCGTGTACCATTATCACAGATGAGCGGCTGCTATGCGACCTTAGCGGGCTTAACGACTTTCCTTAGAAGAGGTCTGCAAGTAACCCGGTGGCGGGCATTAAAGTTACATCTGATCCCACTTATTTATGAAAAAGCACGCTGTTTTATAGGTGGGTGTCTTCTTAGTTGTTCTAAGTTGCCGTGATATCCCGGACACCTCACTCTGACCCCGAACTCTGCTCCCAACCCCGAACTCCAGAATCAAAATCGAGCCCATATTTCAATAGCTGAAAATAGCTAGCGCTTGCTAACCACCTATCGTTCACCAGTGTCGATGACTTCTTAAAGTCAACATATTCATTAAGGATTGTCTTTGCCTTTTTGTTTTCTTGCCCGACAAGTGAGAGGACACGGTTAGCCACAACAACATCATAGTCATTAGCAACAATCTCATACTCCATAGCACTTTTTATTTCTATATACCTCCCATATGTATAAGACGCCACCCCAACTACCGAAATAGTTATAACATAGGCAACAACCAGTAAATACTTCACGCTCCTCCACTCCTATTCACACTGACATTATTACATATCAACAAAGACACCCACCCAAAACTTGCCTGAGGGATAAAGTTCTGTCAATCTTTCAAAAATCAGTCGATATCAAGGAGTGATATCATGCCAAAGCCAAGGAAAGCTCAGGTCTCTCTGGAAGCCACTCCCTATTACCACTGCGTTTCTCGCTGCGTTCGCCGCGCTTTTCTCTGCGGGGAAGATACTCATACCGGTCAAAGCTACGAACACCGTCGCGCCTGGATTGAAGAGCGCATGTTCTCCCTGGGAAAGGTCTTCGCGCTGGATATCTGCGCCTATGCCGTGATGTCCAATCACTACCATGTGGTGCTGCATGTGGATAAGGAACAGGCCGAGAGCTGGGATGACCGAGAGGTCATCGAGCGCTGGCATGAACTCTTTTCAGGTCTTCCCCTCACCAAGCGCTTTCTGGCGGGTGCTTCGCTATTGAAGCAAGAGTTAAAGCTGGTGGCAAAACTCGCCGGGCAGTGGCGTGAGCGGCTCATGGACATCAGCTGGTACATGCGCTGTCTGAATGAGTCCATTGCCCGACAGGCCAATGAAGAGGATAACTGCACCGGCCGGTTCTGGGAGGGCCGCTTTAAGTCACAGGCCCTGCTTGATG
>JBEPXQ010000457.1:0-2547 GCA_041641835.1 Bacteroidales bacterium | reverse complement strand
GAAAATCGGTAACTGTTTTCATGGAGCTAAAAGCACGTTTTGATGAAAAGGCAAACATATACTGGACACAAAAGCTGCATGAAGCCGGTGTGAAAATCATACAGAGCATCCCCGGCTTTAAGGTTCACTGCAAAATATTCCTGATAAAACGCCGAGAAGGTGAAACTGACCGTATCTATGCAAACATCGGCACAGGAAACTTCAATGAAGAAACTGCCGGGCTGTATGCAGATGAAGCTTTACTTACCTGCAATCCGCAGCTTACCGAAGAGCTGAACCGTGTTTTTTATCTTTTTGAAGCCAACTACAGGCAATTCCGCTTTAAGCATCTTATTGTATCGCCATTCAATGGCAGAAGCTTCTTCATGAAAATGATACAGAATGAGATAAAAAATGCCAAAGCAGGCAAAGAAGCCAGGATGATCATCAAGCTTAACAACCTGGTGGACGATAAGCTGATAAAAAAACTTTACCAGGCAAGTCGTGCCGGTGTGAAGATTAAGCTCATAGTAAGAGGCATTTGCACTTTGCTACCCAATGAGCAGGGCATGAGTGATAACATTGAGGCCATCAGCATACTCGACAAATTTCTTGAGCACTCAAGGGTTTTCATCTTTCATAATAACGGAGATGAGAAATTCTTCATTTCTTCAGCCGACTGGATGGTCAGGAACCTTGATAATCGCGTGGAAGTGGCCACCCCAATACTTGATACTGGTATTCAGGATGAGTTGCGCACCATGCTGGACATCCAAGCAAAGGATAACACCAAAGCCAGAACCCTTGAACGGAACAATCTTAATGCATACCGCAAAACTGCTTCACGGGAAGCGGTAAGAAGCCAGTTCAAGATTTACGAGTATCTGAAAGGAAAACACCTGCCCGAATAAGTTTTTTTAGTACGTTTGATCCATGTTATTTGCAGCTGTCGATATAGGGTCAAATGCAGCCAGGCTGTTATTTGCCAATGCGTTTGAAAAGAACGGAAAGATAAGGGCTGAAAAAGCAACCCTTGTGAGAATTCCCATCAGGTTGGGCTGGGATGTATTTAATTTAAATAAAATCACAGTTGAAAGGAAAGAATACCTGATAAAAACCCTACGCGCCTACCAACTGCTGATTGATGTATATAAACCTGCCGGCTATGCCGTGTGTGCCACAGCGGCCCTGCGGGAGGCCGAGAACAAGGATGATATCCTGAAGGAGGTTTATGACACAACCGGGTTAAACATCAGGGTGATTGATGGCATCGAGGAGGCAAAGATCATTTCTAAATACAATGATGTAAGCCACCTCATGGAGTATCCTGTATCGGTTTATATTGATGTGGGAGGTGGCTCAACTGAGGTAACACAGATTGAAGGCTCCAGCTTTATACGATCGGAATCCTTTCGTATTGGAACCATCAGGGCACTCCATGATAATATCGAGAAGGATGAATGGAAAAGAATGAAACACTGGCTAAAAGGCCTCAGGAAATATAATGGAAAGATCAACTGCATAGGCTCGGGTGGCAACATCAATAAAATTGTAAAGCTCTATGGCTCGAAGGTCAATCAGAATATAGAATCCACGACCCTGATCAATGCTTATGAGCACCTGAGGAGCTTCACAGTGGAGCAAAGGATTGCAAAATTCGGCTTCCGGCCCGACCGTGCTGATGTGATAGTTCCTGCAGCTAAGATATATGCAAAATGCATGGAATGGTCAGGCATCGACAATATATTTGCACCTAAGATCGGCCTGGCCGACGGTCTGGTTTGCGATATGTACAGAAAAAAGAAGAAAAAGGATAAGCAGGTTCAGAAAACAAAAAAATAGGAAAAAGCTGCCGGCACACACCGGCAGCTTTTTTGCTTTTAACGCCTTATGATAATTTTTCCAGCTACTGATCCATCGTCAGATGATAATCTGAAATAATACATTCCCTGTGCCAGATCTTTCACGCCGAGCTCAATGATATTTTCTCCATACGGCAGCTTATGCCTGCGCTGAAGAATCCTGTCTCCAGTAATATTATAAAGCTCAAAATTCAACACTGCAGGTTTTGCAAGCTCAACAGGGATATTAACTATATCACAGGCAGGATTAGGATAGCAGTCACCAGCTGCAAAATCAGGATTCCCGGTTATGTCGTTTATAGAAGTATCATCCTTTTGCTTTCCGGTAATGTATTTACAGGTTTCATCATTCATAGGCCCGGTGTCGCCTGTAAGGTCAGGACCGGCACAAATCTGGTAGGTCCCTGACGGAGAGACGAATTTCTGCATAAAGGTGTAAACTGTGTATCCTCCCGGTGGCAGCAAACCTGTCCATTGCTCGGTCACTGGCGGATCATTTTTCACCTTGTAATACACATCTGTATTGAATATGGTATCTGAACCCGGATTTTCAAGGCGTATAGTCACCGTTACTGAATCCGAGCTGTAACTTATCAGCATAGGATTCATAATATAAGGTACGGCTGCATCCAGGCTGAATTCTTTGCAGTATTGATCATTGCCGGTGTTTGAGTCGCCGGAAACAGTGGTGCTTGCACATATTTCA
>JBEPXQ010000456.1:0-2549 GCA_041641835.1 Bacteroidales bacterium | reverse complement strand
TTTACTATTTTGATTTTCATATGATTAATGATAAGAAACCTGACGGACTGCTGGAGAAAGACTTCAAAAAGCTTTCCAAAGGCTAAAAAAAACATAACTCAGGAAAACCCGGTGAATTAATCGCCGGGTTTTTTGTTTATTTTAATACATTTGCGGAAAATTCATTACAAATATTCTTATGACAGACGATAAAAAAATTATCTTTTCAATGGTTGGTGTGAGTAAAACGTTTCCGCCACATAAAAAAGTTTTAAACGATATATATCTTTCTTTTTTCTATGGAGCAAAAATCGGGATTATTGGTCTGAATGGCTCTGGAAAATCCTCACTTTTAAAAATAATTTCCGGTCAGGATACCTCTTACCAGGGTGAGGTGGTTTTCAGCCCCGGATATAGCGTAGGGATGCTGGAACAGGAACCCCAGTTAACTCCCGGTAAAACGGTAAAAGAAATAGTAGAAGAAGGTGTTCACGAAATAGTTAACTTGCTGAAAGAATATGAAGAATTAAACATGAAGTTTGCTGAACCGATGGGTGACGATGAAATGAACACGCTCATAGAAAAACAGGGTGAACTTACCGATAAAATTGAACAGGCAGGAGGCTGGGAACTGGACAGTAGGCTTGAACGTGCCATGGATGCCCTGCGTTGTCCTGACCCGGATATGATAGTTGATAACCTCAGTGGTGGTGAAAGACGACGTGTGGCATTATGCAGATTACTTTTAAATGAGCCCGATATTCTGTTGCTTGATGAACCGACAAACCACCTTGATGCTGAAAGCGTACAGTGGCTCGAGATGCATTTGCAACAATATTCCGGTACCGTTATTGCCGTAACGCACGACAGGTATTTCCTTGATAATGTCGCAGGATGGATACTGGAACTTGACCGCGGGGAAGGAATTCCCTGGAAAGGGAATTACTCCTCATGGCTGGAACAAAAATCGCAGCGCCTGGAGAAAGAAGAGAAAACAGCAAGTAAGCGACGTAAAACGCTTGAGCGGGAGCTGGAATGGGTGAGAATGGCGCCAAAAGCAAGGCATGCAAAATCAAAAGCCCGCCTCAACCAATATACCAAAATGCTGGACGAGGATGTGAAACAAAAAGAAGAAAAGCTGGAAATATTTATCCCCAATGGCCCCCGGCTTGGAGATAAGGTGATTGAAAGCCATCATATTAAAAAATCGTTTGGCGACAGGATACTGATTGACGACCTGAGCTTTTCACTTCCCCCGGCAGGTATTGTGGGTATTATTGGTCCGAATGGAGCAGGAAAAACCACCCTCTTCCGTATGGTAATTGGAACTGAGAAACCAGATTCCGGTGACTTTGAAGTAGGGGAAACGGTAAGTATTGGTTATGTGGATCAGACGCATGCCAGCATTGACCCGGAAAAAACTGTTTTTGAAGTCATCAGTGGCGGCAGCGAATTTATTCAGGTGGGTAATAAGGCTGTAAATGCACGTGCATACGTGGCACGATTTAATTTTAGCGGTGCCGATCAGGAAAAGAAGTGCAAGGTATTGTCAGGAGGTGAAAGGAATAGGCTTCACCTGGCGCTGACACTAAAAGAAGAAGCCAATGTGCTGCTGCTTGATGAGCCTACCAATGATATTGATGTAAACACGCTACGCGCCCTGGAAGAAGGTCTGGAAAATTTCGCAGGCTGTGCCGTTGTCATTTCTCACGATCGCTGGTTTCTTGACCGGGTAGCCACACACATCCTGGCTTTCGAAGGGGATTCAGAAGTGTATTTCTTTGAAGGTGGGTATACGGAATATGAAGAAAACCGCCGAAAAAGAATTGGTGATGAAACCCCCAAAAGAATCAGGTATAAAAAGCTTAAGGCCGACTAAATCTAAGTTCCATGATTAAAATTAACAGGCAATTGCTGGATGAGGTTTCTCAAAAAGCACAGGGGCGCGAACGAAAAAGGCAAAATTTCAATTTTCACCCGGAGTTATCTGATCCGCTCCAGCGCATGCTTAATGCTATTGAGCCGGGAACTTACGTTCATCCACACAAGCATGAAAATCCCGATAAGGTAGAAGCATTTGTTGTTTTACGTGGCAAACTGGCTGTAATTGAATATGATGATGCAGGTGAAATTACTGATTACAGTATTTTATCTGTAGAAAGTGGCAATTATGGTGTCGAAATACCTGCCCGAAAATACCACTCTTTAATTGCACTGGAAGAGGGAACCGTTGTATATGAGGTGAAAAACGGCCCCTATGCAGCCCTCGACGATAAAAACTTTGCTCCCTGGGCTCCGGCAGAAGGAGCACCGGGATGCGAAGCTTATCTTTCAGAATTATTATCAAAAATTGGAAAATAAGAATAGATTCTTACAATAATTATACAGCACCCTGGGCTAGCATCGCGTTTGCCACTTTCACAAATCCGCCTATATTTGCACCATTAACATAATTTACGAAGCCATCTTCCTCCTTGCCATATTCAACACAGGTTTGATGTATATTTTTCATAATGGTGCGTAATCTTTCATCCACTTCCAGTCTACTCCAGGGCAACCGCATAGAATTT
>JBEPXQ010000455.1:0-2552 GCA_041641835.1 Bacteroidales bacterium | reverse complement strand
AGCACTACAGCATCAGCTTCCAGCCTGCTGCCATCTTCCAGCAATACACTTGTTACCTTCCCATTTTCTCCTTCAATACTGGAAACACCCTTGCCGGTAATTACATCCACCCCGACCTCTTTCAGTATATCTTCTGCCTTATCGGCTATTTCCTTATCAAAAGCAGCCGACAGGATGTGTGGCATTTTCTCCACCAATGAAACCTGTTTGCCGTCATGAGTCAGTTCATCCGACATTTCAACACCGATAAAACCCGCACCTATGGTTACCACTTTTTTGGCATCCGCGAGCTTCTTCTTCATCTCATCAAGGTAAACCTTATTTTTCGGAATGGTGAATACATTTTCCAGGTCGCTGCCCTTAAGCCACTTCGGAACTTTAGGTGTGGAACCAGTGGCAATCACCAACTTGTCATATGCAATCTGCTCCCCATCGTCCAGCAATACTGTCTTGTTTTCCCTGTCAATGGAATTCACCACAGCCTGCTGATACCTTATCCCCAGCTTATCATACATGGCATCTGCAGGTATCACATTCTGGTTGCTTGATTCCAGTGAACCAAAAATATACGGAATACCGCATGGCACCATTACCTGTTTCTCCTTACGCAATAACAGAAAGTCCTTTTCCGGATAGTTCTGCTTACCTGAATTGGCAGTAGTAAGACCGGCCGCACTGCCTCCTATTATTAATACATCTGTTTTATTCATGGTTGAATGTTTTTACTATTGAACATATGTGCAAAACTACTTTTTAAATTCTGATTGTTAAAGAAATATCAGTATAAATTCCGAAGTTCCTTTTGCATTGATACAGCCACACATCATCCGGCCATTCCAGATAAGACCAAAAAAAACCCCGCCTCAAAGGCAGGGTTTTTATCCAAAAAATGAATAAACACTACTGAATTTTTTTCATGATACTTTTTGGCACAACAGTTTTATTCACCATAAACGACATGGTTTTATATTTCACATATGCCTCGGAAGCATAAAAATAGCCGTCATACACTCCTGAAGTACCCCAGGAATTCTTCACCTTGTAGAACTTATTCCCTTCCTGATCATGAGCGATACCTACGATCACCATACCATGATCATCCGTAGTGGAATAATTATCAAAAGCAATTTGCCGCATTTCCTGAGTAATCATTTTCTCCGGCACCGGACCGTCAAAAGAATACATGGCCTGCTTCTTTTCTTTATCCGTTAGATCTTCCCATTTGGCTCTTTCTGTGCCGCTCAGGTCTTTCAAATCTTCATCCGGTACTATTGCCACACCTTTAGTCCAGGAGAATCCTTTTTCGCTCACGTCAGCAGCCCATGCAATAGAATGGCCATTTTCCAGGGCATTATCAATGATCTGCATCATCTCATTAATGGGCACATTCCACACCTGCCCCCAGCTCCAGTTATCAGGAACCTCTATGATAAACTGCTGGTAAAAAGGATGATGTGTGTAAGATGAAAACATCATGAAATTATTATAATCAAGACCTACAACCTCTTTGGAAAAAGATTCGGGAGTGTAGGATTTTCCGTTATACTCGAACTTTTCAGGCACCTCGCCAAGATAAGCATCCAGAATCCCCTGGAATCCTTTAAACCATGCTGTTGACAGTGTCGGATTCTTTTTGGCGATCACAGCATCAAGATATTCTTTGAGCACCTTGTCCAACTCGCCATGTGTGTGCATTTCCGTTCCATACTCCAGTCCGGGATAAGCTTCTTCCGGCATCAGACCGTATTTTTCCATCACCTCGAAGTTATCATTAATGGCACCGCCACCGGCAAAGTTCATGTTACCGTGCATACGTACGTAGCGCTTTGCTTTCTCCTCGTAGGCACGACGAACAATATACATTTCAGAAAGGTCAACCGGTTCCTTTCCCATTTCCAGCATTTCACTCTCCATAAAGCCGAGTGTGGAAAAGCTCCAGCAGGTACCGCTGCGGTCCTGGCTTTCAACCGGAGTTACTTTACATACAGTTTTATCCTCAAACTTAAACCCCTTGTCATCCTGGGAGCTAACACTCAATGCAAATCCCAGTGCAACCGTAATCAGAAATATCTTCTTCATCGTTACTTGTTTTTATTAGTTTCTGCAAAAATAGAAAAAAGGAGAAAACCACTTTTCAGGCTTTCAGCAGCAGATAATAACATCACAACAACAAGACCTAACCGTGAACACTAATCAATCCACCATAGCATCATAAAACGCCTGATGGACATTTTGCCTGACACGGTACTTGTTAATGCGCCAGTTTCGTGCACTGGGATGCACCCTGTTTGACAAAAACACATACACCAGCTCATTCTGCGGGTCCACCCACACGCAAGTGCCGGTAAATCCTGTATGTCCGTACGTGTCTGGTGGTGCCGAATCAGCAGCGATATTACCCCCGGCAACACGGTCGAATCCCAGTGCGCGGTGCGACCGCTTCTGCCTGCGCACGAAACTCTTTATCACACGATGAGAAAGAAAGTGCCTGCCGCCATAAATTCCGCCCTGCAGTATCATCTGAAATAAGGTGCCCAGGTCTTCAGCACTGG
>JBEPXQ010000454.1:0-2560 GCA_041641835.1 Bacteroidales bacterium | reverse complement strand
CAGCTCTTGTTTTTCAAGAGGAAATAAAACCACACTGCGTGTTATAGACAATTTCCTGAAGGAACATGACCTTAAACAATATGTAAGTTTCAGGGGAAATCACTGCTTTGGCCTTTGTGAGGACGGACCAATCCTGAAAATAAATGAGCAGATTCTGCGCCAGGTTGACGGCGAATCTGCAGTGAAAGCACTAAAGGCACATTTTAATATTGAATAGATTCATGTCAGAAAAAGAAACTAATACCCTGATCCGTATCAACTGCCAGAAGTGCGAACGCTGTTATGCCTGCATACGTGTTTGCCCCACAAAAGCATTGAAGGTAGCCGGTGAAGATGCTTGCCCTGAGCTGATGCCCGAGCGCTGCATCGGCTGCGGACATTGTGTTACGGCATGTTCACCCGGTGCGATCACCTACCGCAAGCAAAAGGATCTGGCACGCCAGCTGATAAAGGGCGGCAGCAAAACCGCCGCCATCGTGGATCCCTCCATATCCGGAGAATTTAATGATATCACCGATTACCGTAAATTCGTGGAGATGATAAGGGCTCTCGGGTTTACTTATGTTAGTGAAATAGCATTTGGAGTGGATGTGGTGGCCCGGCAATACAAGGATTTACTGACAGATTTTAAAGGGAAATATTACATCAGTGCCAACTGCCCGGCAGTAGTTAGCTATGTGGAGAAATTCCATCCGGAGCTGGTGGATAATATGGCTCCCATTGTCTCGCCCATGGTGGCTATGGCCAAGATAATGCGCAAAGAATACGGCGGAGATCTGAAAATTGTCTCCATAGGGCCGTGCATAGCAGCAAAGCAGGAGGTTCTGCGTTATACAGGTGCCAGCAAGGTGGACGCAGTTCTTACTTTTGTGGAGCTTCGCGAAATGTTTGATGAAAATGATATAAAGGAAAGCAAACTGGAATATTCTGACTTTGACCCGCCTATAGGCAGAAAAGGATCGCTGTATCCTATCAGCCGTGGATGGTTGCAGGCAGCAGACATCAGTGAGGACCTGATTGAGGGTAAAATGATTACCGCTGAAGGTCAGAAGGATATGATTGATGCGATCTTTCAGTTTAAAGACAATGTGAATTTTATAAAGCGAAACCTAAATTTGTTTTATAACGAAGGTTGTCTGATGGGGCCCGGCACTTCACGCGGAGGGAAGAAATTTGTTCGTCGCACACTGGTAACAGACTATGTGGCTAAACGTCTTGATACCATTAGTAAAGGTAAGTGGAATGAAAATATGGAGAATTTCCTGCAACTTGATTATTCAAGGGCTTTCACTAAGAACGACCAGCGGCTACCGGAACCATCCGAAGAAAAAATAACAGAGATACTGAAAATAATCGGGCAGGAAAACAGCGACCGTGAAATGGGCTGCCAGGTTTGTGGTTACCGCTCCTGTCGCGACTTTGCCATAGCTGTGAGTAAAGGCATTGCCCGCCCGGAAATGTGTCATACCTATACCGCGCATAAAAGCAAGCAATATATCGGATCTTTAAGAAAGACTAATAAAAAGCTGGAAGAAACCCAGCAGGCACTGGAAGCTTCTGAGAAACTTGCCCGCCAGGAACAGCAGCTGGCAAAAGAGGCTTCACAGCGATCAACCACTATGCTTAAAAAGCTCCCCTCAGCAGTTGTGATTGTGGATGAGAATCTTAAAATCCTGGAATCAAACGAGCAGTTTATCGAAATTATGGGAGATGAAGCACGTGAGATTAATGATATTATCCCTGGCTTGGTAGGTGCTGATCTTAAATCGCTGGTGAGTTATAACGTTCATAATCTCTTTTCTTTTGTTCTTAAGAAGAATGAAGATATCATGAACCGCGATATTAAGCTGGTCGATAGGCTTTTTAATATGTCAATTTTCACCATCAACAAAAACAAGATAGTGGGAGCAGTGCTGCGCGATATGTACCAGCCCGAGGTGAGAAAAGAGGAGGTGATACGACGTGTTACTGACGTTATTGATGATAATCTGAATATGGTTCAGCAAATAGGTTATCTGCTTGGCGAAAGTGCTTCAGTTATAGAGAAAAAGCTTAGCACGATCATAGAATCTTATAAGGAGGAAGACCAGAAGAAAAAGACAGGGAAAGCTGATGAGTGATTCGTTCCATATAGATGTTGATCATGAACGGAAACCCCATGAGGGTGAGCGTATCTGTGGTGATATGTTCGTATCAAAACGCGTGGGGGAGGAAAACAGGATAGTAGCTGTATTATCTGACGGGCTTGGTCATGGAGTTAAGGCGAATATCCTGGCCACGCTCACATCATCTATGGCGCTTAACTTTGCCATAGAGCACAGGGATCCGGTGAGGATAGCCGAGGTGATCATGAACACCCTGCCTGTTGATGATGAACGGAAGATCAGCTATGCCACTTTTACCATCATTGATATCGAAATAAACGGAGAAGTGAGCATCCTGGAATATGATAATCCTCAGGCTTTTATTATGCGTGGTAATGAGATGTTTATGCCCGAATGGCAGTGCATCATCATGGGAGGGGAGAATCGTGGTAAAGAGTTGCGCTTCTGCCAGTTTA
>JBEPXQ010000453.1:0-2561 GCA_041641835.1 Bacteroidales bacterium | reverse complement strand
CTTCCGGTAGCTGATTGCATGTAATTAGCCGCGCGGTTTTCATGACATCAAATATACAAAGAAAATTAATCAGGCTTTGTTCGATATCTTCTCGTATCGCCTGCTTAAAGGCGTGGCCGTTATACCATGAATAACAACAGATGAAAATATCACCAGTGTTCCGGCACTCCATATTATTTCATCCTGAATATTCATAGTAGCTTCTGAAAGGTAAAATATAGCCGCTACTCCAATTGGCCCGAACCAGCCAGTAAAGCTTTGATTATATGATCCATTAAATATACCGCTTAAAGGAACCGCAATAAACATCCATGGCAATCGTCTGAACAGCAGCACAGCGGGTATAAAAAGATAAAATCCTGCACTGTTTCCCGACCAACTATTCCATGGGAGCAAAATTCCGAAGAGCACGAAAACAGGAATAACGAAAAAATGGTTCACCGCTTCCTGTGTATTTTCTTCTTCATGCCTTTCTGATCCTTTTATCACCAGACTAAAAGCTATACCGGCGGCAAAAACAGCAAAAACAGCATTCGAATCAATAAGACGGGTAATACCAAGCGTTAGCAGAGAAACAGCAATGGAATAGCCCAGAAAAAAGGTTTTTCCAATCCATTGTTTCTTTTCGGCAAGTTCCAGAAGTTTACCACTACCCCAGCCCAGACATATACCAATTGCTCCGGCAACCAAAACATCCCAAACAATCTTTTTGATCCATTCCGTCCAAATATACTCTCCATTTAAAGTCAATATAAGAAAAGGCAAATTAAAAAACAAAATAGTTAGACCATCATTAAAGCCTGATTCAGTGGATATTAAATTCCTCACCTTTCCTGGCATGAATTTCTTCGCTATCTCTCCGGTTACTATAGCCGATGAAACCACCGGATCAGTGGGTGTTATAGAAGCGCCTATGAGTAACGCTACCCAGAATCCGGTTCCTAAAAATATCCAGGATATGAGTGTACTGGCTGCAAACATAAATATCATCAACACGATAATGTATAACAGTATTTTTAAGGCATATTTCTTCAGAAATTCTTTCGGAAGCCGCAAAGCTACGCCCATAAGCGAAATCGCTAATGTAAAGCGTGATGCTTCCAGCATTAATTCTGCATTTTCTTCCCAGCCTCCTGGATTTAGCAGTTTAACGCCCTGTGGGCCTGACAATATACCTGTAAGTAAAGCGATCAGCGGAACAGAAACAAGCCATTTGTCTTTAATATTTCGACTGAAAATTCCGACAACAACTACCAGTAATCCAAAAATCAACAAGTATAAATGTATTTTATCCAGATTCATTGTCACAACAGCAAAAAGTTTAGTTGATAAACATTTACAAAAAAATATTGTTTCTTGTCTTTTCTCAAATGCAGGGTAAATGAGCATTCCAGCTAACTTGTAAAATATAATGCCCAAAAACTTGCTTACAGCCTTCATTTTCATTATATTTGGAAAGCAAACAGGTACCATATATTTACACCCCCAAAATGAAAACCAGGTATTATCATATTATTTTGTTACTGGGTATCCTTTTATTACTCTATACTTCCTGCAGAAAAAACCGCTATCAGGAACATGAACATTTTGGCAAAGTACCTGCTGTTTTTAATGAATACCAGCAGAAGAAAGACGGGCTTAGGTCTGAATCAAAAATGAGCGCAAGCATTGGCAGAAGCCTGGAAATGAAATCAGAAATCAAAAAACTTGATAAAAAGTACAGGAATCGGTTCCGTGAAGAATATCAAAAATTGAAATTGCCTGTTTATATGCCTGTGGAAGGAAATCCTGATTATAAAAACCATAGCATCAAAGAAGTTTACATTTCAGAAATAAAACCTGATGGAATAGTAAAATTATCCGCTAAATCTATTGCTAAAAAAGACAGTAGCTTTCTCATCGCCTATGCTTATTTTGCCAATGCTGAACACAAGCCTGTGTGTTCGGATCCCTATGTTCTTCTTACATTACCAGCCGCACACCGAGGGGAAATAGCACTGGAATCAATAAAAACAGGAAACAGCATTGAGCTTGAAGGTTACTGCCATTACCTTGGCTCACTCGCCGATGCTGAAAGAATTATTTTAGTAAGCGAGGAGGAATATTACAACCTAAAAAACTGATATAGCGCTAACAGTCAAAATAAATTCTACACATCAACATATATTTGAAAAAGCTGTTATATTTGCAGCAGATTTCACCAAACAGGGGTGCCCAAAATAATCGGGCTGAGATCACACCCTTATAACCTGATCCGGGTAGTGCCGGCGTAGGGAATAGGAATTAATAATGTAAAGAACAGATTTTTTACCCCTTTTGGCTGTTCGAAGTTGAATCTTTAATTTTTTGAATTATGAAGAAGTTAAGTTTGATACTGGCCTTGTTGCTGGGGGTAAATATCTATGCCAGTGCTCAGTACAGTATCAGTGGAATTGTGAAAGATTCAGAATTTGGTGAAACCTTACCGGGAGCTCACATTATCCTGGAAAACACTTTAAAAACCGCAGTGAGCGACAATGATGGTAGTTTCAGTATTAAAGATCTGAAGAAAGGCACTTATG
>JBEPXQ010000452.1:0-2573 GCA_041641835.1 Bacteroidales bacterium | reverse complement strand
AGCGTAGAGACAAGGCCTTAATCGCAGCCGAATTACAAATTCGGCTGAGCGGACGGGATATCCTTTGCCATAGGCTTCAGCCGACGGATTGGTGATGTGCCCCTTCATTTTAATACCTAAGCCCTTTGGGATTTACCTGGAAACAGTTTCCTGTAGCCGGCGATGGGCGCGGCAGGGCGGAGGCGGTTAGCTTGCCGTGGGCAGGTGGCAGGGATTGTGCTGTGGCAACAGCGACCACAGGAAGCTCGTTGTCCACGGCATACAAGCCCGCCACCTGCACATGGCAACTAAAAGCCGCAGACCGACCCCGCTTTTTCGGCGGGGGCCGCCCAAAAAAAATATACGCAATAACATGTCTGGCTGCGCGTTTATTACAGGCTTACAGCCTTTTTTCGCGGCAGATTAAAAAAACAGTAAAAACTATTTGATTGTTAGAGATTTTTTTCTTTTCTTTGCAGTCCATTTTTCGGAAAATCATAAAACAGTATAACGATGGCCAGAACATGTGAAATTACAGGGAAGAGAATGATGTCGGGGAATAATGTTTCTCACTCACACAGCAAGACAAGACGTCGTTTTTATCCTAACGTGCATAAAAAGAAATTCTACCTGAAGGAAGAAGATAAAAATATTGTACTGAATGTATCCACTTCGGGTATGCGCCTGATTGACAAGCATGGTCTTTTCAAGTGTGTTAAGGACGCTCGTGAAAAGGGATATCTCAGCAAGTAATTCAGGTTATTTGAAGAAACCGGCTTAGGGTAAAAAGCTGTTATCTGTGGATAACGGCTTTTTTTGTAATAAAACGGCCACTTTTTTCGTTTGCCTTTATTGTTAACCGGAGATTTAGGTATATTTTCGCAATCTATGACTTTACGACCTATAGTATTTGCTTTTGTTTTACTGATTATGATGCCTTGCATGTTGCAGGCGCAGCAGGATGATAATGATAATGACCTGGTGCAGTTTAGCGGTGTGGTGGTAACGGCTGACAGTCTTAATCCTGTACCTTTTACTCATATTTTAATTGAAGGAGATCGGCGCGGAACCATGGCGGATTATTACGGCTTCTTTTCGTTTGTGGCTCAGAAGGGTGATACGGTTTTATTTTCGGCTGTGGGTTTCAACACCACTGAGTTTGTATTACCGGATACGCTTAGCAGCAACCGTTATTCACTGATACAGGTGATGCAGGTGGATACGGTAACGTTGAGTGAAACGGTGATCTACCCCTGGCCCACGGTTGATCAGTTTAAGCAGGCTTTTATTGAACTGGACATTCCGGATGATGACCTGGAGCGGGCAAAAAAGAATCTGGCCCTGGCGGAAATGAAGGAGAGGATGTGGAATACACCCATGGATGCCAGTATGAATTATAAGAACTATGTTAACGAGCGAACCAGCAAGCTGTATTATGCAGGGCAGTTGCCGCCCAATAATTTGCTGAACCCGATGGCCTGGGCGGAATTTATTAAAGCATGGAAAGAAGGACGATTTAAGCGTGATTAGATAGCTCAATACGAAAAGGATGAAGAACCGGTTTTTGTTAATAGCACTGTGCCTGATGTTTGCACCGGTGGTTTTGGCCCAGCAACCAACAGGGGTGCTGCACGGGCGTGTTAACAGTAACGAAGGCTATAAGCTGCCTTATGTGAACATAGCTGTGATAGGAAAACCGGGAGGAACCACTACAGATAAAAACGGTTATTATTCTCTTGAAGTCCCTGCCAACGCACTGGTGAAGGTGGCTTTTTCCTATGTAGGTTTTAAGCGTGAGATATTTACTATCCGAATGGAGGCCGGTGAAAAGCGTAAGCTTAGCGTGGTGCTGCAAGCGGTTCAGTCGGTGGTGGATACCACCACTGTTTATGGTAAGCGCACAGGTACCGGCGGGCTGGTGAAGCTGCCTCCGCGTGAGGCCAGTCATATTCCCACGCCCTCGGGCAACGCGGTGGAGGAGATGGTAAAACGCATGGGCCTGGGCGTGTATTCGCGCAGTGAGCTGAGCGCGCAGTATTCCGTGCGTGGTGGGAATTTTGATGAGAACCTGGTTTATGTCAATGGCATTGAAATATACAGGCCGTTTTTAGTGAGCTCGGGGGAGCAGGAGGGACTGAGTTTTATTAATCCTGACCTGGTGGAGGAGATAAAATTTTCCGCGGGTGGTTTTGATGCCCGTTATGGTGATAAAATGTCGTCGGTGCTGGACATTACCTACAAGGAGCCCGAAGAGTTTCGTGCCGGGGTGCAGATGAGCCTGCTTGGAGCCGGTGCATATGTGCAGGATGCCACCAAAAGCGAAAACTTGTCTTACATAACCGGCGTGCGCTATAAAACCAATCAGTACATGCTGAATTCACTGCAAACTGCCGGTGAATACCGCCCCACCTTCCTGGACTTCCAGGGGCTTATCCACTGGAAGCCTACATCGCTATTTCATATCAGCTTGCTGGGAAATATAGCCGACAATAAATATAATATGGTGCCGCAATCCAGGGAAACCAGGTTTGGTACTTTGAATGAGGCTTTGCGTTTCAGGGTGTATTTTGACGGTGAAGAAACCGACCGTTTCA
>JBEPXQ010000451.1:0-2575 GCA_041641835.1 Bacteroidales bacterium | reverse complement strand
AAGCAGGAATAATATATAGATACCTGCAATCATCCAGGCAGAGGGAACGCTGAAAAACTGCCGGGTGCGTTGCCAGGGTTTGCTGCTAAGCAACCAGCCTGCTGCCAAAATAAATTCCGACACGCTGATCATAAACCTGGATAAGGGTAATGAGGCTGCCAGTAATACAAGAGCAACAAAATATATCTTTTCGCCTAATAAAGCTTTGTTGGTTACTATCTTCAAAACTCCTCTTCTCCTATTTATTCCTATTTATTCCTACTGTTTCTTTCGATCCTGCAAAATTAAGTGATAATGCTTGGCATAGCGTAAAAAATTTGCATACGCATTATTGCGGCATATAATAAAGCCGTAAACTCCATCCAGAAAGCCACCTCTGAAAATATAATCGCGTATGAAACGAATAGCCGGGTTGAATATCATTTTAATCAACACAGCTGTCTTTTTTTTGTTTAGCCTCTGATTTGCGTAGAGGGTAGTAAATTTATTTATCTGGCTGATATGTTCATCTACAGTATAAAACGAATAGTGCAACAAATCGCCTTTTAGCTGGTCGATACTAACTTCTTTATTAAAAACAGGCTTTTCATGGATTTCTCCATACCATTGTGTTTCTTTCCTGTTGAAGATTCTGATCTTCCTGTCGGGATACCAGCCTGAATGCTTAATCCATTTCCCGCAGTAATTTGTGAGCCGGTTAAGGCTATATGCTTTGCCTTGCGGAGCTTTTTCTTTCAGCTGTAATATGGAATCCCTTAGCTTATCGCTGAGCGCCTCATCAGCATCAACCGACAGGATGTAATCATGCGCGGCCAATGAATTAGCATGGTTTTTTGATTTTGAATAACCCTGCCATTCACGGCTGATAAAGTTTACTCCAAAAGATCTACATATTTCTGGTGTTTTGTCTTCAGAAAATGAATCAAGGACTACAATATCATCAGCCACACCTTCAAGCGACTTCAGGCATCTCCTGATGTTGCGCTCTTCGTTATATGTTATGATTACAGCTGAAATTTCCATCTATTCATAATTTATATTTTATTGGTCTCTGCCAACCCCGTCACTATGCAGGGAAGCTCGCCACGACACCTCAAGTCCTGCAACACGCTCAATAGCATGCTTGTCAGGTTCTTTGTTCTATCCCGGTTCATTTTTTTATTCTGACCAGAATTTGGGTGAAATAAGTATCAGAACAGTAAACAGCTCAAGCCTGCCCATCAGCATTAAAAGTGACAGCACCCATTTCCCTACAATCGGAATATCAGCATAGTTATTTACCGGGCCCACATCGCCAATGGCCGGGCCGATATTGCCAAGGGTTGCAATGGAAGAACCTATGGCAGTTTCAAAATCAAGGCCGGTTAAAACCATTACAAGTGTGCCGAAAGCAAATATAAGGATATAAAGAACAAAAAAAGCAAGGATGTTTGAAACGATGTCTCTGGGCACAGCTTTGTCATTAAGTCTTACAGGAATAAAAGCCCGCGGGTGAATAAGGCGCCTGAACTCTACCGCGCTGCTTTTTAGGACCATCAGCTGGCGGACAGCCTTCATGCCTCCACCGGTTGATCCTGCAGAGCCGCCGGTAAACATAAGGAAAAACAAAAATATCCAAATGAATGATGGCCAGGCCAGGTAATCAGTGGTTACATAGCCCGTGGTCGTGGTTATGGAAACCACCTGAAAAAGCGAATCCCTGAAGGCTTTTTCGGTGGAAATATCGGTTTTCAGAAAAAGTAAAACCCCTGTAATAATAGTTACAGCCCCCATGAGCTTGAGATAATAGCGGTATTCTTCATTCCGCCAGACATCTTTCAGGCGTCCCTGTAGAGAAAGGTAATGCAGTGTGAAGTTGGTTCCTGCCAGTATCATGAATATGATGATTACGTATTGGATGTATGGAGAGTATGCTGCGATGCTGGCGTTTTGTGTTGAAAATCCTCCGGTGGCAACTGTTCCGAAAGTGTGGCAAAGTGAGTTAAAGAAATCCATTCCTCCTGCCATCAATAAAATAGTTTGCATTATGGTTAGAAGCACATAAATACCCCACAGTCTTTTAGCCGTACCTGCAATCCTGGGGTGAAGCTTATCAGGTACGGGGCCGGGAACTTCTGCCACAAAAAGCTGCATGCCTCCTATACCTAAAATAGGCAGGATAGCAAGCGATAATACAATTATCCCCATTCCTCCGATCCAGTGGGTGAGGCTGCGCCAGAAGAGGATGCCTTTGGGCAGTGTTTCGATATCAGTTAGTATGGATGCACCGGTGGTGGTAAAACCCGACATGGTTTCAAAAAATGCATTAGCAAACGATGGAATAGCACCACTGAGGATAAATGGTAAGGTGCCGAATAATGAAATAACGATCCAGGTAAAAGTTACGATAACGTAACCTTCACGTTTTCCAACAGAGGTGCGGTCAGCCGAGCGGCCAAGCAAATGTATTACTGTGCCGGAAGCAATTGTGATCAGGGCTGAGTAAAGCAGTGCCCTAAAGTCCTCCATCCCGTAGTACCATGAAAATCCAAGTGCTGTTAGCATGAAGATACCTTCAATGACTACAAGCGCACCC
>JBEPXQ010000450.1:0-2580 GCA_041641835.1 Bacteroidales bacterium | reverse complement strand
CGGATATTTTTAAGATAAGATGGAAAACGCGTTATTTTCACCCGCACCTTTTCCTCACTTTCCATCAGCTCTTCACAGTTTACACTGGCAGTAAACTGTGCTGCTGATACTTTCTGATAATCTTTCAGGGCCACCCAGTAGGTAACTTTCACCTTTTCAGGAAACGTTTTTAAATTGCAACCCGGATCACCAGGGGCCTTTTCCGTTTCTACAGGAATCCTTACCGATGCTTCTGTAAATTCTTCCACATCAATTTTCAGGGTTACTTTATTAATTGGAGCCCTGATTTTTCCAGGCAACTGCAATTGCAGCTCTTCGGCAATATCCTTCTCAACGCCAGCAGCCTCATATATCTCTGTGTGCACATACTTAAGCGTATCCATGATTTTTTTGGGTCCTGACACTACAATACTGTCGGGTTCTATCTCTGCCTGATGGTAGGGTTGGAACTGTTTGGTATAGGAAATCTTCGTGCGTACTTCCACAGGAACTTTCCTGCTTACCTTTTCATCCATCCAAAAGTAGAGTGTATCGGGAGATATTCCCAACACCTGATCGATTTCCTCTATTCCAGAGGCCACCAGCGGCTTCAGCTTTTCTGAATAAACAAAAAAGTTATACCGCTTATCCGGTGTGTGATTCTCAAGATTCATATGATCGATGTCCAGCAGTACCGTATCGGATGAATCAAACCACTTCAGGTTGAGCAACCTGAAGCCTTTGGCCTCAATCCTGATGCGGATGGAAGATTCTGAAGCACCTGCCAGTATTTTGTCGCTGGTGCGGTTACTGAATTTCACCGGATACTCCACTTCAGCCACATAGGATTCGCTGAGCTTAATAACAAGCCAGAGAAAACCGGCTATCAGGACACAAATTGAAAACACGGTCAGCCGCTCACGAAAACGCCGTTCGCTAAACCTTCGCATTCTCTGCGGTATCCTGGGAACCAGTCTCCCTGTATCCATAATATGGAAATATTTAAACCTATTTTCTCTGGGCTACACCGGCTTCATCCTTGTATTCATTGGAGATAGCCGCTTTCTCAAGCTTCAGGCGATTCTGGCCTTCCACCTCTATTATTACAGTTGCTTCATCCACGGAAACCACTTTACCGTGGATACCACCGATGGTTACTACCTTCTGTCCTTTATCCAGGTTTTCCCTGAACTTTCTCAGTTCTTTGTTCTTTTTCGTTTGCGGACGAATAAAAAACAGCCAGAAGATCACGATAATTGCTGCCAGAAAAATGAGGCTTTCTGCTCCGCCTCCTCCAAATCCTCCCTGGAGGATTACATTTGATATTTGCATAATGATAATTATTTAGTTTCCTAATGATTCGGGTCTGTAAACTTTTGCTTTCATGTGCAATACGGTTTTATTAGGAACCGTATTTGACATGACAGTAACTTCCTTATGGTTAAATCCAAGTCTGCGGCGTGAATCAAACTTCACATCTATATATCCTTCCTCGCCAGGGGCCAATGGCTCTTTAGGATACTCAGCCACCGTACAGCCACAGGATGCATGTACTGATGTGATCACAAGGTCGGCCTTTCCCGTATTGCTGAACTTGTAGCTATAACTGACAATTTCTCCATCTATAACTTTTCCAAAGTCATGCACCTTTGATTTAAATGTAATCTCAGGTTGCTTTGATCGTGATTTTTTATCTGCACTGGCCGGATTATCGATCACATCTGTAGAGATGGTTCCATCCTCACTGTTACTGCTGCAGCCTGCCAGCAGCAGGGTGGCTATAAATAAAAAAGCTGTTATCTTTATGCTGTTCATTTGAAAATTGATTTTCTTGTGCGGATGGCTGATATCTCATCCGGCACAAAGTTAATACTTCAACATCAGAAAACCAACGTAAATAAGGCTGGTTAATTATCTATGAGTCCGCGCCCTGTTTTCTTGATCTTTCCCTCTACATTCATTTCTGCGATCAGGTTATCAAGTATCCCGTTGATAAATATTCTGCTCTTGGGTGTGCTGTAGTATTTTGATATTTCAATATATTCATTCAGGGTAACCTTAACAGGAATTGAAGGGAATTCCAGCAGCTCGGTGATGGCCATTCTCAATAAAATCACATCAACCCTGGCAATCCGTTCGAATTCCCAGTTGCGTGCTTTAGCAGCAATTACTTCGTCAAATTTGCTGCCACTAACCACCGTTTTGCGAAAAAGGTCAACGGCAAACTGACGGTCTTCACTACGGCCCCGTTCATCAATATCCTTAAATATGGCAGGCAGCTTCACAAATTCATCATCCGAAGGCATCACCGACTCAACGGCATTCAGCAAAAGCATATTAGCTGCGTAATAATCCTCATCCCAGAAAATGCTTTTCTCTTCATAGATTTGCTTGAGTGACTGAAAATCAGAGATAAACTCCTTTATCAATTTGATAAGTAGCTTACGGTCATCCTGAAAGGAATCCTGGTCACCCTCCATGTATTTCTTATAAATTTCTGATTCACGGATGGTATTATAAGCTTTCCTGACTACATCGGTATGCTCTTTCCAATTTATCCTGAGACGATTATAATTGTTGATATAGTCGCGATTTTCCCTG
>JBEPXQ010000449.1:0-2580 GCA_041641835.1 Bacteroidales bacterium | reverse complement strand
TCTTCTGTAAGCAACACATCATACTGAAGAAAGGTAACATGAACTGAATCATCTTCCTTAAGCCGCTGGATATTTTCCAGGTTTCCGCCTGAGTTTTCAATTACCATGTCCACCTTACATACGCGGGCAATATCCTGAGCCAGCTGAGAGTAAGTCCCTCCTTTAAGTCCGGATACGATGTGGATCTGAGCCTGTATGGCCGGAACAAAAAACATTAAAACGGTAAATAGTGTAAAAATACGTTTCATAAGCAATTGGTTTTGGGGTGTTTATTAACATATAAAAACATAAAAACAGGCTGCTGCCAGCAGGTTAACACGATTTTTAATACATAATGCTTGAACAAGCGCCTGAATTTTTGTATATTGCGATAACAATAATAGATAATTTTTATGGAAAAATCAATATTTTCACCAGTAAATTTATTGAAGTTATTTCTTTTTTCTCTCCTGAAACCCTTATTTTTTCGAATACTGTGGCTGTTGGCCTAAACAAATTTTAAACAGCCACTGTTTTGTTATTACCTTTGCAGATCAAAACGTAATGAAACAATCATCACATTAAACAAAAATCCAATATGAAATTTTTCATTGATACTGCTAACATTGATGAAATTAAAGAGGCAGAATCGTTAGGTGTATTGGACGGTGTAACTACAAACCCGTCCTTAATGGCCAAAGAAGGAATAAAAGGAGATGAAAACATTATCAGGCATTATGAAGAGATCTGCAATGTAGTAGATGGTCATGTGAGTGCTGAGGTAATTTCCACTGATCTTGAAGGCATGATTGAGGAAGGTCATAAACTGGCCTCCATCCATTCCCAGATTGTAGTAAAGGTTCCGGTAACCGCTAACGGTATCAAGGCGATCAATCACTTATCGCACAAAGGTATCAAAACAAATTGCACCCTGGTATTTTCCACCGGGCAGGCAATTCTGGCAGCTAAAGCCGGTGCCACATACGTTAGTCCTTTCATAGGAAGGATTGATGATATGAACTACGATGGCATGGACTTGATCGAGCAAATGGTGCAGGTTTACCGCAACTATAACTTCGAGACGCAGATCCTGGCAGCCTCCATCCGTAATGTAAAGCACATCATCGAGTGTGCGGAAGTAGGTGTGGATGTGGTTACCAGCCCGCTCAAACCGCTGAAGGGCTTGCTGAACCACCCGCTTACGGATATCGGACTGGAAAAGTTCCTTGCCGATCATCGCAAGGCTCAGCTCTAAACTCACTGTCCATCCCTTTTTCGATTAAGTTGAACCATTTTATAAATGATTGCCTATGATCTTAAAAATGCATGAACAAAATCCCAGTGAACGAAAGCTCGAAACCATTGTGGATATTTTGAAAAAGGGGGGCGTAATTATTTATCCCACAGACACTATGTATGGGATTGCCTGCGACATTTACAACCCGGAGGGTCGTGAGAAGCTGGCGAAAATGAAAGGCATCAAAAGCAGTGAAGCCAAATTTTCGTTTATCTGTAAGGATATTTCTGACATATCCGAATACACCCGCCCCATCAGCAATCCGGTTTTTAAAATGATGAAAAAAGTATTGCCGGGACCCTATACCTTCCTGTTAACTGCCAACAATAAAGTACCAAAACAAATTCAGGACAAGAAGAAAACAGTGGGTATCCGGATACCGGATAACAATACCGCACGAATGATCGTGGAGAAGCTGGGAAATCCGCTAATGTCCACCTCACTACCTCTTAAAGACGGCGACGGACAGGAATACCTGACTGATCCGGAGCTGATCCATGAGCGGTATAATAGGCAGGTGGATGCTGTTGTGGACGGGGGCCCCGGAGAACTCAGCCAGTCAACCATTATCGACTGTACCAATGAAGAAAACTATGTCATCAGGGAAGGAAAAGGCGAAATCAAGAGCCTTCTCAACAGGTAATATCTTTGCTCATTCGCATAACAGTGACAGTGCGGAGGAAACCTTTACCACTTATTATCAGAATTCAAATGTAAAAGTGGAAAGAATTGTTTCCTCCGGACAGGTCACGCCTGCCTCCCAGCCGTATATCCAGGAAAACGATGAATGGGTGGTACTGTTGCAAGGAGAAGCCGAAATAAAAACCGACGGAAAAAACTTCAGACTAAAAAAAGGCGACAGTTTATTTATTTCCGCAGGCCTGCCCCATTGGGTTACCTTCACTTCTGAAAAACCAGCATGCATCTGGATAGCGGTGCATGCTTAGATAAAACCTATACTTATCAAGCAAAATTCAATAGCCTTGCCAATCTGTAAAGCAGGTAATTACATAGAATAAACAATAACACCGCCAAAACAACTATAGCTGCATTTATAATGAAAACCTGAGTTTTAATGTAAACCAGCGATGATGAGAAAGTCATTAAAGCCGCAAAATTGCCCAAAACATTCAACGCATTATAATAGCTGCGCGAATCGGGATAAACTATTATCCCATGAATTGCTAACTTTTTGTTATAGAACCTGTAAAACAATAGCTTTAACAACAGGAATGCGCTAAAACAAACAATAATCTGGCTCATCTTTTTAATATTTACTTCACAAAAATAACCTATATTTCAAC
>JBEPXQ010000448.1:0-2586 GCA_041641835.1 Bacteroidales bacterium | reverse complement strand
AATTAAAGTACCTTTCCATCATAGAGTCAGCGCTGAATCAGGAGGCTCGTTCCTGGGCCGGTGCCAGTGGCTTATGGCAGTTTATGTCGGGCACAGCAAGGCTTTATGATCTGCATGTAGGCGCCTATGTAGATGAACGCTATGATATGTACAGGGCTACGGAAGCTGCTAGCCAGCACTTACGCGATCTTTATAAAATGTATAACGACTGGCTGCTTGCACTGGCTGCCTATAATGCCGGACCAGGAAATGTAAACCGGGCCATTCGCAGATCAGGCGGAGGCACTGATTTTTGGGAGATAAGGCGGTTTCTCCCCAGGGAAACGCAGGCATATGTCCCTGCTTTTATTGCAGTTAATTATGTATTCCGGCATGCCGGTGATCATCATATTAAACCTGGCTATGTGGATATACCAATGCTTGAGAGCGATACCGTGCTGGTGAAAAAGCAACTCAGATTCGACCAGGTTTCAGAGGTTCTGGGGGTGAGCAAGGATACACTTGAACTTATGAATCCGGCTTACAGGCGGGGTATTATTCCCGCCAGTGAGAAGCGTTTCTATACCATGTATCTGCCAAAGAATAAAATAGCACAATTCCTTGCTGCCGAGGATACAATTTATGATTATAAAACACGGTCAGAACGTGAAATGGAGAAAAGGCTGGCTGCAAAATATGGACCTGTGAAGCAGGGGACACATCGCGTACGAAGAGGGCAGAGCCTTGGGTTTATCGCCTCTAGATACGGGGTGGATGTGGCTGATATCAAGGAATGGAATAACCTAAGGTCGAATATGATTCACCCAGGTGACGAGTTGATCATTTTTGCTCCGGAGAATGTTCTTGAGGGGAAAGTCAGCCCTGTAAGTTCAATCATTGCAACAGCTCAATCCGACGAAGATTATATTTATCATACGGTGCGTAAGGGCGATACTTTGTCAGAGATTGCTGAAAAATATCCCAATACCTCTGTTAGAACGATAAAAAGGCTGAATGATATTGCCAATGACAAAAGACTGCAGCTGGGGCAGAAACTGAAGATAGCCCGCGTGGCCGGCTAAGTTTTGCACGATTTTTGTTTTAGAAGCTTCCAAAAAAAGAACAATGATAAAGAAAACCGCCTTGTGGCTGTCTCTAGCGTTGATTATTCTGACGACAGCCTGCGACGATTCCACAAAAAAAGTCAGATCAAAACCTTCCTCTGCCGGCACCACACTTGAAATGGTGGTGGTTACCGATAATCAAACATGGAACAGTATTACAGGGAAAAAAATTAAGGAGTATTTCGGACAGGAAGCTCCAGGCCTTGGACAGGTTGAACCCATGTTTGATGTAGGCCATATCGAGTTCAATGCATTTGGTGAATTGTTTCAGAAACACCGTAACCTGCTGATTCTTGAGATAAAACCTGAAGAGAAAGTAAAAAGCATTTATAAAGCCAATGTGTGGGCACAACCGCAATTTGTGGTAAAACTGATTGCCCCTGACCGGCAAAAACTTAATGAGCTGCTGGCTAAAGAGCAGGAGCACATTATGCAGGTCTTTAAAATTGCAGAAAGAAAGCGCATTATCAAGGCCTACAAGAGGATGAACCAGCGTGATCTTACGGTGAAGATCAAAGAAAAAATGAATATCTCCATGGTAGTACCGGAAGGCTTTTATATTGCAAAACTTGAGGATGATTTCCTTTGGCTAAGACGCGAACCTGCTGATATGAGCCAGGGAATCATGATCTACACCAGGCCATATAAGGATACGCTGCAGTTTTATCCTGATAATATCATACAGTGGAGAGACTCTATCACCAAAAAACATATTCCTGGCCCCATTAAAAATTCCTATATGACCACAGAAAAGCTGCTAACACCTGTTACCAGTGATATAAAATTCAATAAGGGCTTTGCTGTGGAAATCAGAGGACTGTGGCGCACGGAAAATTACCAGATGGGAGGGCCCTTCATAAACATTACCACGTTTGATGAAAAGAACAATCGCCTGGTGAGTATGGACGGTTTCGTATATCATCCGAATAAAGCAAAACGAAATTATCTGATGCAGCTTGAAGGAATTATTCATTCCATTGAATTTATTGATGAGGAATCAGAAGAGGAGAAACAACAGGCTGCTGCAGAGAAAAAGTAAAAATTTTTCATCCAGATAAAAAAAGGACAGCTTCAAAACTGTCCTTTTTTGGTTTAAAATTATAGAATGGCCGCAAACATCATGGTTTGTGGTATATGGTTTGGTTACTGGTTACTGATTTTACACTGAAATATCCCAAAGCTCCGCCAGAAATATTTCCTTGCACATTTGCCGGTGGTCCTGAAAAGTTATTTCCGCCGAAAGCTGCTTCCTGAATAAAGGCCAGCAAAAAGCCATAGTATTGCTCCGTTATGCTTTGAGTTCGTATTTCAATAGTGTCATTTGGTGATCCATCATAGTAGTAGATGGGCAAACCCGGGATATAACTTCCGTTAACCATTTCATCATCAGTAAATGTTTTTTTATCAAGCGTATCGCTGAGCAAAACGCCGTTTACATAAAGATCCCACATATAGTAATTGCCTTCCATAGGCGGTTCCTGTC
>JBEPXQ010000447.1:0-2588 GCA_041641835.1 Bacteroidales bacterium | reverse complement strand
AAATAACTGGCAACAATAAAAATAGACAAAGACTTTATTTGTTCAATGAAAAATTAATTCCATTGTATCTTACAAATAGTGCAGAAAAGCAAGAAAATTAAAAAAACTGCCTCCTAAAGAATCTCCATAATATGCTTTAGCAAAAGCTGGTTGAATGCTACAAATTCCTGCGCGTACTGTCTCACATTCTCAAAAGCAGTGCCATTACGGTGTTCCACCGGATCATAGAGCGCTTTTTCCATCAACACTGATGCTACTTGCTGCCCTGGTATCTCTTTGTTTTTGAATGGATTTTCATCCAACAGCATATCTGAAATCTGCAATGGGGTGATTTTACCGTGCAGGCGTGCATCCATGTAATCTAATGATTTGAACAAACCAAAAAGATTGATGAGATGCGACCCGGTTTTCATTCTGATAAATTCTTCCTGTTGCTCATCCTCATTAAAGATAAAAATGGTTTTGCCTTCCATCCTGAGCTTTTCGGTAAAAGCATCAAAGGCATTAAAATCATGTTTACCTGAATCGAGCTGCCAGTCAAACACTGTTCTGCCCCTGTGATTAACGGCCACAGCCATGGCCGGCATCAGCATATACGGATTTGCATTCAGCTGCACCGGCACAGCGGGTTTTATGAAGACAACCTTCAGGATGTAATACTCATCTTTTAAAGCCATCCTGATGTGGTTGATCCTTTTCCAGTTGTAATGGGGCTTATTTTCGATAAAAGCCTGGATTTCCAGCCGCCCAGGTTTATCAAGCTGCTTCGGGTCAAGATCGCTGACATATTGCCTGCCGGCTTCAAAATTCGCAAACTGCTCTTTGCGTGGCAGGTGCAACAGTTCAAACACGGAATTCTCCTTTACATTTTTCCAGCAGTGCCCGATAAAGTCACACGGATAAGGATCGAAGCAATGCGGCCCGATATCCGTTTTGGGTGATTTTCTCAGCTTAAGCACCTCCTTTGCTGAACCAATTTTATCAGCAATTTCCCCCTGCATTTCCTCCACCTGCTGCTTCACACTCATAATACTGAAAAGTTCACCGGGAACCAGTTTTTCGGCCCGTTTATAAGCAGTATTAATATGCACAAGTGAAATATCCTCCAGCTCCACACCGGCATTGGTAATAACATAATACTGTAAAGCCGCATCAGTAACGTAGGTGGCTGAAACCTTGGCAGAACTTTTCACCTCATATGCCTGGTATTTGTTTCCGTTCTTCACCAGAATATCCAGGATTACCAGCACACGGTCATGCTGGAATGAGGCTTCATAAATTACCTCCTGCCCTTGTTCAATAGCTTTGGCCGTGTTAGCCACAGCCTGCTGATATTGCGAGGGAGATTTGGACGCCAGATTAACACCACCCGGGAAAAGCTCCCGTGCTATTTCTCCTACCCGGGTACCTCTCTGAAATTTCGCTCTTTGTTCAGCAGATAATTTATCCCGCAAAAACGGGCGCTTCTTGTGCAAATACAGTGATTTCTCACATTGAACGGCACGCATAAATGTTGACTTCGACAGCAAATGTTTTTCCATATCCTGGTACGTTGTTACAAAATTACTTTCTTTTTTGGTCAATGGGTTTGTTTAAAAACATTTTCTTTGCAAGCTTAAATCATGCCAAAAACACCATGCAACTGTTCACACCTGCTGTTCTTACTGATAAAGAGCGAAAAGCTTTTATTCTTCATCTGCTTTTCTCGCTCATAGAAGGTGCCATAAAAGGTGTTCTTGTTTTAAACGAATTTGTTTTCCTGAAAAGCCTAAAGGGCAGTGATTACCAGGTAGGGTTCCTGTTTCAGTTCAGTGTGGTGGTATTTGTTTTCCTGTTGTTTATCAATGAATTTATACGCCGAAACCCCTATAAGAGAAAGGTACTTCGCTATACCGGGATCATCACCCGCCTGCCGCTTTTGTTATTGATATTTTTCCCGCAGGATACCGATGTGGTTACCTCATCCCATATCTATCACCTGATCTTTCTGGCCATATTCCTGATATTCTTTTCCTATCAGCCCATCGTTTTTCCCATTATCAATCTTCTACTGAAGCATAATTACCGGGAGAAAAATTTCGGGAAGCTATACAGCTACGGGCAAACTGTACACAAGATCACCATGCTGGCCGTTACTTTCTTCTATGGGCTGCTGCTGGATTCCGATTACTTTGCCTTTACCTGGGTGTGGCCTGTGATGGGTGTGCTGGGGATCATATCCATTTATATGTTGTCGATGATCGATTATCAGCCGGAAATCAAACATGAACCCCGGAAATCATTTATCGAGAATGTAAAAAATTCGGCAGGTAGCATGGTGAATATCCTTAAGAACCACAAGGCTTATCTGCATTTCGAGCTGAGCTTTCTGTTCTATGGTTTTGCTTTCATGTCCTCTGTAACTATTATCACCATCTTTTTTGAAAAAGAACTGGATCTGAGCTATTCTTCCATGGCTTTTTACAAAAACAGCTATAATATCCTGGCAATTCTTTTGCTGCCTTTTTTCGGTAAGATGATCGGTAAGCTGGACCCCCGAAGGTACGGGATGATCACCTACAGTTCCATACTCATATACATACTGTTTG
>JBEPXQ010000446.1:0-2592 GCA_041641835.1 Bacteroidales bacterium | reverse complement strand
TAAGTGCAGCAGGAATTCCTTGCGGTGAATATTTCACCGCAAATTGACCCACCCATTTCACTCTAAACTGACCCACCCAAATCAATCGAAACTGACCCAGGCATTTCACTGTAAAGTGACCCACCTGTTTCAATGGAAATTGACCCACCCGTTTCACTGCAAAGTGACCCACCCCTAAGCCGGATCTCTACTACTATTTTCGCTGTCCAAAAAAATGAAATAAGGACAGAAGAAAATGGCGAACAAAACTTTAAAAATGGAACAGATACGGAACCTATTACAACAAAAGTTAAACGGACAATCAATCCGTACTATATCGACCCAAAGCGGGCTATCCCGCAATACAGTACGTACTTATTTGCGCAGGATAGAACAAAGTAACCAAACATTGGATCAGGTGCTAAAACTGGATGACGAGGCACTCGGGGTGCTAATATTTGAATCTGAAGCTCCCTCACCAACCAAAGACCCCCGTTACAGTGATCTTCAAAAAAAGCTTGCTGCTTATTCCAATGAATTACAAAGACGGCACATGACCAGGCAATTGCTTTGGGAGGAATATTTAGAGGAATTCCCTTCTGGATACAAATTTACCAGGTTTTGCCATTACCTCAATGAATACATCGAACAGAAAGGCGTCACAGCCATTTTCGATCACAATCCAGGGGACAGACTAATGGTGGATTTTGCCGGGGATAAGCTCAGTTATCTGGATACTTCCACCGGTGAGCTCATTTATTGCGAGGTGCTGGTAGCTGTTTTGCCTTACAGCAGCTATATCTATGCTGAAGCCCTTCCAGATCAAAGTCAACAATGTTTTACTAAAGCAATAGCCAATGCATTCCGATATCTTGGAGGAGTTCCTAAAAGTGTGCTGTGCGATAATTTAAAATCAGCCGTAAAGCGAGCCAGTCGCTATGAGCCAACCTTCACTGAACTTATTGATCAGCTTAATACCCATTACCAAACTTCTTTTATGGCAACCAGGGTGCGTAAACCGCGAGATAAGGCCACGGTAGAAACCAGTGTAAACATCTCCTATAATCGCATTTATGCCAAACTCAGAGATGTAAGGGCCAGAGATCTTAAAGAACTCAACATTTACATCAAAGACGCATTAAAGGCCTTGAATAAGCGGAACTTCAAAGGTCGTGACTATTGTAGAGAAGATCTTTTTACTCAGCATGAAAAACCCTGTCTCAATCCATTACCAACCACCGGTTTTGAGGTTAAAAAGGTGATTTTTGCTAAGGTAGCCCGCAATTACCATATTATGGTTGGTGAGGACTGGCACCTGTATAGCGTTCCTTTCCGGCTGGTAGGTAAAAAAGTTAAAGTGGTTTATACCTCTGATTGGGTTGAGGTCTATTGTGATCATAAGCGGGTAGCCATTCATCGTCGTAATTATCGTAAATATGATCATACCACCTTACCTGAACATATGCCATCCAATCATCAGGCAATCCATGAGCAAAAAGGATATACTCCAGATTACTTCTTAAAACAAGCCGCAGCTATCGGCCCCTGTACACATCAGGCTGTAAGTCAGATTTTAAACGCCAAAATGTTTGTTGAGCAAACCTACCGCTCCTGTCTAGGGGTAATCAGGCTTGGCAACACCTATGGCAAGGATCGATTGGAAAAGGCTTGCCAGCTCATGCTCAATGGTCCAAGAGTAAACTATGGGATCCTTAGCAACATCCTACGAAATAACATGGATAAGCTGCCTCCAAAGTCAAACCTGGATTTTAAAACACCGCCTCACGATAATATACGAGGACCTGAAAATTACAATGATAAATTAAATAAATGATTACCATGAACACAGAAGCAACTTTACAACAACTTCAGGAACTGAAGCTGGAAGGGATGGCCAAAAGTTATCAGGCCATCCTTAAATTACCGATCAACAATCAACCGGAAGCCCATGAACTGCTAGCCCATCTGGTACAGCAGGAAGTGGAGAGCAAACAAACCAAACGTACCCAGATGTACCTTAGATTAAGTAAACTCCGCTATGCAGCTGTACTGGAACAGGTGAAATGTTCACCAGAAAGAAACCTGAAGAAAGAACAACTTTCAATGCTGGCAGATTGCAGCTGGATTGAGCGTGCTGAAAACATATTAATCAATGGTTCCACGGGCTGCGGCAAAAGTTATCTGGCTTGTGCCATAGGCCACCAGGCCTGCTTAATGGGATATAAAACCTTGTATTTTAATATGAATCGCTTTATTGAAAAAATCACCCTCTCAAAGCTGGATGGAACTTTCGTAAAACTACTAAACCATATCGAAAAACATTGGCTGCTGATACTGGATGATTTTGGACTCCAACCGTTAAATGCTGACATACGATTAGCATTGCTTCAAATTTTAGAAGATAGATACAGGAAAAAAGGAACAATAATTTCATCACAAATTCCGGTAAATAAGTGGCATGATTACATCAACGATCCGACTATGGCTGATGCTATTTTGGACCGGCTCATGGCCCATGCTCACATCATAGATTTAAAAGGTAAATCTCTCCGAGGGAAGAATTAAAATTTTTTCGGTAAATTAGTCAACATTTCATCCGGTGAGGGGGGGGTC
>JBEPXQ010000445.1:0-2597 GCA_041641835.1 Bacteroidales bacterium | reverse complement strand
CGAATGGCCCGGGCGCGATCGCCTGGTGCTATCCATCGGCTAATCCTCCTACTTCAAAAAACTTTTAACTGGCTAAACTTTACTTTTATTATCTTTGTTGAATAGAAGGAATGAGGGCCGTGGCATTATGGTTCGGCCTGATTACCAATCCAAAATAAATAACAAAAAGTATCAAATCACCCACGCATGCTGCCCTTGCCGGGCAAAGATCATGTTAAAAAATAAAGAATTATGGAAAAGATAAAAGTTGCAATTAACGGATTCGGACGCATCGGACGTGTAACCTACCGCGCCATGATGGATCGCGACAATATTGATGTTGTGGCCATTAACGATCTTACTGATGCCAAATTCCTGGCTCACCTGCTGAAAAATGACTCAATACACGGGCGTCTGCAAACGGAGATTAAAGCTGAAGGTGATCACATCATAGTTGGCGACCGGAAAATCAGGGTTTACTCGGAAAAAGACCCTGTGAACCTGCCCTGGAAAGACCTGGGTGTGGAAGTGGTAATTGAATCAACGGGGATTTTCCTGGACCGCGAAGGTGCCGAAAAGCACCTGAAAGCAGGAGCCAAAAAGGTGATCCTGTCTGCACCTGCCAAAAGCAGCGACATCCGCTCCATAGTTCTGGGTGTTAATAATGAGGTGCTCGAACATAAAGACGATATCTTGTCTAACGCCTCATGCACTACCAACTGCGTGGCTCCCATGGTGAAGGTGCTGGACGATAAATGGGGCATAGAAACAGGTTTTCTTACCACTACACATGCCTACACCGCCGACCAGAACCTGCAGGATGCGCCTCACAAGAAAGATATGCGCCGCGCACGTGCTGCTGCCATGAATATTGTGCCCACCTCCACCGGTGCTGCCAAAGCCGTTGGAAAGATTTTCCCGGAACTGAAGGGGAAACTGGGCGGACATGCCATGCGTGTTCCCGTGGCTGACGGCTCCATTACCGAGCTTACCGTGCAACTGAAAAATGAAGTGAGCGAAGAGGAAATTAACCGGGCTTTTGAAGAGGCTGCTGATGGCGACCTGAAAGGCATCCTGGAATATTCTGAGGAACCGCTGGTGTCATCCGACATCATCGGTAACAAATATTCCTGCATCTTTGATTCGCAGCTTACGTCCGTTAACGGCGAGCGCGGCACCTTTGTAAAGGTAATCGGCTGGTACGACAACGAGGCCGGCTATTCCAACCGACTGGTTGACCTGGTGGATAAAATCCGCGATTAATACTGATATGATATAGCTTTAAGAACCGCCTCATTTCCGGGGCGGTTTTTTTTTGTTGGCGAATCTAAATTATCCGGGTGCCAACGGAAGTTCCCGAGCTGCATGAATGCTTATCTTTGCACAAATATTTGCTATGAACACCCTTTTTCTTGATACCGCTCATGATGTGATCCGGCAAGAGCTGGAAGCAGCAGGCTACAAATGCGAACAGTGGGACGGCACCACCAGCCTGCTTTCCATAGCCGGTAATTATGAAGGCTTTATCGTGCGCAGCAAAGTAAAGATTGACAGGGAGATACTGGATGCCGCTGTTAAGCTGAAATTCATCGGTCGCGTGGGTGCCGGCCTGGAGAATATTGATGTTGACTATGCGCGTGCAAACGGGATTAAGGTTTATAATTCGCCGGAGGGCAACCGTGACGCGGTTGGCGAACACGCGCTGGGCATGCTGCTGGCGCTGATGAACAATCTGCTGATTGCTGATGATGAGGTGCGCCGTGGCATCTGGCTGCGTGAGGCAAACCGGGGCAGCGAAATCAAAGGAAAGACCGTGGGCATCATCGGCCATGGCAATATGGGATCGGCCTTTGCTCAACGGCTGCAGGGTTTTGATTGCCGGGTGATAGCATATGACAAATACAAAACCGGATTTGGTAATGAGAAGGTGGAAGAGGTGGATTATGATACCATCTTCCGCGAAACGGATATCCTGAGCCTGCATGTGCCACTTACGGAAGAAACACGCATGCTGGTGAACAGCGACTACCTTAGCCGGTTCAAAAAACCGATTTGGCTGATAAATACGGCCCGCGGGCCGGTGGTGGATACCGCGGCACTGCTTTCAGCCATTGATAACGGCCAGGTAAAAGGCGCCGCGCTGGATGTGCTGGAATTCGAGAAATTCTCTTTTGAAAAGCTTGATTTTGACCAACTGCCTGAAATATTTAAGAAGCTGGTGCAAAATAATAAAGTTATCCTCAGTCCCCACATCGCCGGGTGGAGCCATGAATCAAAATATAAGCTTGGCAAAGTGCTGGTGGATAAGATCGTGAAGGAGTTTGGGTGATTGGGATTTAAAAAAACCCGGGCTGCTAACCCGGGTAAAGTGATAAATGGCGATTAAAAATCCTTACGACAGTTTTTTATGACAGAACCACCAGTCGTAGCAGTCTGCATTTTTCTTACGCTCTTTTGACATTTCCACCGTGTTTGCCGGCGGGATAATCACGCGATCTTTCAGTATCTCGTTGTTAGGCCAGTTTTCGGGCAGGGCCACTTTTTCCTTTTCATGCACCTGCAGTGCTTTCAGTGCACGCAGCACTTCATCCACCTGCCGGCCGATCTCCTGCGGGTAG
>JBEPXQ010000444.1:0-2601 GCA_041641835.1 Bacteroidales bacterium | reverse complement strand
AAAAAGAATGATTAGTGTTTTGGTGATATTTTAATCGATAAAGTCAAAAAAGCCATTGTACATGATCCGCGCATATGGCGCCCAGTGCACGTTGAAGCTTTTATAACCGTCAAGATTGATGTATTTTACATAAGAAGTGAAACCTGTATCAATGGTAAGGTTTTGGCTGAACAGGAATTTTACTCCCATACCACCAAGGATTCCAACCCCGATCCCGCCCAGGCGAAAATTATACTCTGTTTGTGGCAGGTTGGGTACATACCCTCTCCCGGCACCATAGCGGTTGATTATGGAATAATGCAAGTCTTCCATCTGTATTGCCGATTCCTTTACCCGGGTATTGTTCAGGTTCACCCCGATTTCTCCATAATAGGCAATAGAAGGCGAGAGCAGTGAGAACTCCCGGTGAATCCCGATGTCAATATTGGTGCGGTCTTCCACACCGTAAATCTCAAAAACACCTGTGTTAGGTTCAGTTACTATCTGGTCAGGATCAAATTGCAGTATAAAATTTCCTTTGGCCGTTAGCTGTACATGGTTAAAGTTGAAGAATACTCCCCATTTTTCAGTGATATTATTTCTGGCCAAAAATCCGATATTGATCTCAGGCTCGTATCTCATGTTCTGTGGCAGGTCTTCCTGTGTCCAGGTATAAGTTTGAGCATTAAAGTAGTTAAGTATCTCGTCCCTGCGATATTTATTGTCAAGCACAAAGCTAATACTGTTTTCATTACTTTCATGGCCACTGTAATATCCCGCTGTATATGAATTGGCGAAATAAACGCCGGTATGCAAACCGATAATCCAGCCTTCCTGCATACCTTTGTAACTGTCGTTTTGCGCTGCTCCCTGTGATGGGAAACAAAGCGACACCAGTGTTAAAAGCAATAGCTTATTTAGTGTTTTTCTGAAATAGTTCATAAACATCTGTTCTGCGATCGTCAAAAATATGATTTTTTGGCGTAACATTTTTATTGATGTCACTTAAGCTAACGTTGGCAAGGCCGGTTTCAGTACTTTCTTTACCTGCTTTTGCCAGGATGTCGCCATCAGGCCCCGCTATCACAGAGCAGCCTGTGAAAGATAGATCCTTATCAGTTCCAACCCTGTTGGCAGTAATCACAAAAGTTTTTCCCGTAAGTGCATATCCTCCCACTGCCGTTTGAGCGTAGGGTAGCACAAGATTGGAAGGATGAGCAATGATCTGTGCACCCTTAAGTGCCAGCAGGCGCCAGCCTTCAGGAAAAGCCCAGTCGAAACAAATCTGCAACCCTATTTTTATGCCTTCAACACAAAACAATGGTAACCCAGAATTCCCGGGTTTAAATATCTGTTTTTCATTATTAAACAAATGCAATTTCCTGTATGTTCCGTGCAGGCTCCCCTGATGATCATAAATAACTGCTGAATTATACAAGTCTGATCCTTCTTTCTCATTCAGACCTGATATCACTATCTGATTATTTGTCGCTGCTTTTTCTGATAGAAAATCATGAAAAACACCTTTCCCGGCTTCTTCTGCACTTAATAGAGCTTCCTGCCTGCTGCCAAAATTATATCCGGAATTGGCAAGCTCAGGCAATACTACCAGATCAGCCGCTTTTACCTGTTCAAAAAGTTTTGCCAACTGCAGGATGTTTGCCTTTACCTGATTCAGTAAAGGAGCCGATTGGATGTAGGCAATTTTTAGCTTATTCATGCCTCAAAAATAAAAACTTAATCAATATGATTCCCGATTGACCAGCGGTTGATTTTTGATAATCTATGTTCATTATCGTACAGGTTTGATGGTTTTTTGACTTGAATCTTCTTCTTGTTTCGTTCTTGTTTCCTTCTTGTTTGGTTCTTGTTTCGTTCTAATATAAGAAGAATATATTGAGAAGGAATCAAGAGGCAATCAAAAATTTGCAGAAAATGTTATTTTTGTTAGATGAACAGAACCCGGAATGTAAGGCAGCGGACCGCTTGATATACCTGGTTTTATGAAGCATTAAAGCATTTTCGGTACATTTAGAATGGTCACAGCCAACTCAGTCTGGAGATGATCTGGGAAATACCTGACTGATAAATTTAAAAATTTGAACAGATGAAAAAGATCACAGCTGTATTAATCATAAGTGTTTTCCTGGCTGCTATTTTAGGTTGCCATGAACCGGATAACACCCCCCCGGAAATAATATTATTAGGTGCTGATTATTTCGAGCTCCCGCTTGACAGTAGCTTTGAGGAACCCGGATTTAATGCCTGGGATGATGAAGATGGTGATCTTGCTGATCATGTGCTGGTTACCAATCAGGTGGATTTCAACAAAACCGGTACCTATAAGATCTATTACACAGTTACTGATAAAAGCGGCAACACGGATGAAACCTACAGGGAAATTAAGATATACAATGAAGCCCGGGGCTTTGCCGGCCATTGCGATGCAACCATTACTCCAAATGATGGAGGGCAGGTAATTACCTATCAGGAAGTGCTGGAAGTTTCAGAAACAGAAAATCATCATTTAATTGCAACACGGTTTATGGATGATAGCATCAAGCTGGAAATGATCGTGAATGGTACTGTTGAAATACCACAGCAGCAAATAGTTTATCAGTC
>JBEPXQ010000443.1:0-2602 GCA_041641835.1 Bacteroidales bacterium | reverse complement strand
ATCCTTTACCTGCAATACTGGCTCATATCCAGCTGGCCGTCCTTTTTATCATAACCAAACATGATAGCCAGCTTGGCATCCTCACATGCCCCGTCGTAATCCTTCAGGTAGAATTTACACTTTGCCCTCAGCGCATATGCTTTTCCGTTATGTTCCTGTTCCAGTGATTTGCTCAGGCTTTCCAATGCTTTTCCATATTGATGATCGCCCAGCTGCAGTTTTCCCATCAGCCGCAGAGCTGTCGGGTTATTAGGATCCTTCAGCAATGCTTTTCTCAGGTCCTGTTTAGCCTGTGCTTCCCTGTCCATGCTAAGGTAGATAAAAGCTCTCTGAGCATAGGCATCGGCATAGTCCGGCTCCAGTGAGATGACTCTGGTAAAGGCACGCCTGGCTCGCATTTCGTTCTCCGTGTTGGCATAGCAAACGCCCATGCGATATTCAAACAGAATATCCCTGCGGCCAAACTTCCCGGTTAGCATCTCATAGTCAGCAAGTGCTTTCTGAAACTTGCCCTGTACGAAATATAAATCAGCCCGTTCTTCATAGGCAGCTTCACTTTGGCTGTTTATATTCAGCAGATTTTCAATTTCTCTTTCTGCTTTTCCAAACTTCATTTGTTTGCGAAAGATCCTGGATCGAAGTACGAAAGGTTCCGGGTTTTCGGGCTGCATGTCGATGGCTTTAAGAGCGTCATTCAGCGCTTGCTGATATTTACCCATGTTGGTGAGCAGAACAGCCCTGTTATAGTATAGCTCATAGCTGCCACCGGCCAGCTCTTCATTTTTCGTATAATTCAGCAGCGCTTTTTCACGGTTTCCGCGAATATCATATATTCTGGCTTTTTCGATGTAAACAATGGCCAGATCGGGATTAATTTCTGCAGCACGATTATAATCCTGAAGGGCTTTATCATATTGTTCAAGCTTGTGATAAACTTTGCCCCGGAAATACCAGGCCGGGTAAAAATCATCCTGTTGTTCTACCACGCTGCTAAATGCTGTTATGGACTGCTCAAAGTTACCCAAATGATAATCACAGCGCCCGCTATAAAAAAGAGCCTCATAAAAGTACTGATCCATCTCAAGTACTTCTGCAAAACGATCCTTTGCTATTTTATAATTGCCTGCTTTAAAATGAGTGAGGCCTTCGTTATATAATGCATTTTTGCTCTGTGCAGCAAGCAGTATAGGTAATATTATTAATACAATTGCTAATATTTTCTTCATGGCTTTTATCAAAACTTGATGCGTTTTTTCCGATGGCAAAAATAAACATTAATAGGATGGCAGATTTTTCCACGACAGGAAAAATGCTCATGAATTGCAATGGTCATAACAGTTAGTCCATTGGTGAGAAAAATTTTCATTTAGTAAAAAAATCCTCCTTTTGATTAAACGTTTATTAAAAAATCCGTGTCAATAAGATATAAAATATATTAGATGCAAAGATTTATCCTGATCATAATTTTCACATGTATCATAACTTCTCTTTCTGCTCTGGATTATTACTGGGTAGGTGGCAGTGGCGACTGGTCGGACATTAACCACTGGGCAAAAAGCTCCGGTGGTAGTGTTAAGCACCTGCAGGTTCCTACTCCTTCTGATAATGTATATTTTGATGCTAATTCTTTTTCAGCACCTGGTGAGGTGGTTAACCTTAATTCACTCACGATTACCTGCAATGATTTTATCATTGACCAGGCTGATTCCATGGTTTTTAAAGGGATTTGTACGCAGATGTACGTTTATGGATCATTTCATCTGCAGAAAGCAATGAAGTGGCCTTCCAACATTTTCATTTATATGAATTCGCTGAACCAGGGAAATACGGTATTTCAGGCCGGTAATCATTCCACTGGTTTTTATTTTGAAGGAGCCGGGGGGAGCTGGACTATCCAGGATACACTGAGTGCAGATAATATCATACTGATGCAAGGTGACCTTTCCTTTGGAGCTGCCAAAATCAGCTGTATGTCATTCAATTCAAGTACGCTTGCCACCCGGACACTCGACCTCGCGAGTTCAACTGTTTACCTTATTGATATGACTATACAGGGCGCCAACATCACTGTAAGCCCAGGGCAATCCAGGATGATCTTCGGGGATTATCTTACCAACAATCTTACCGTGTATAATTCTCCTCAGGTTGAGTTCTATGATGTTGTATTCCAAAACAAGGAAGCCTACATTAAAACCATGAACAACCAGGTTGGGTTCCATGATGTGGAATTCAAAAAAAACGGGTTTCTGTGGTGTAATGCTTCTTTTCATGATCTTATCATACATGGTGATTATATGATCCATATAGAACCTAACCGTACTCAGGAGTTTTCCGGGGATATTATCACCATGACCAGTTGCCTGGATTACGTGAATATATTCTGTGATTCGCTGGGCACAGATTTTGTAAAAATCAATGGCACGCTTGATGTTGATTACGCTCGCCTGAAGCACATTCATGGCGCAGGAGGAGCCAGCTTTGAAGCAAACAATTCCTTCGACCTGGGCGGTAATCAGGGTTGGGTATTTACCACTCCCGCTGCCCGCACTCTTTATTGGGTGAATGGTAGTGGCAAATGGCATGACACCAAGCACTGGTCGCT
>JBEPXQ010000442.1:0-2609 GCA_041641835.1 Bacteroidales bacterium | reverse complement strand
TACCCTGTATGGCCTCAATAGTGTATCAGAACAGCAATACGAACAGGCAAAAACACAATATGAAGTTGCCGTGTCCAATCTTGACTTCCTGAAAGAGAACACCACCCTTACCGCTCCTTTCAGCGGGATAGTTACCGGTAAATATTATGAGGCAGGTGAAATTTATTCGGGAGCGCCCAACACCCAGGCAGGCAAATCAGCCATCATAACGCTGATGCAGATCAATCCGCTAAAAGCCATCGTAAATGTATCAGAAAAATATTTCCCTGATGTGAAGGAAGGCATGAGCGCGGTGATCAAATCAGACATATATCCTGAAAAAAGCTTCGCGGGTAGTGTTTACAAGGTGCACCCCACCATCAACGCGGCCACCCGTTCCTTTGAGGTGGAAATAAAGATAAACAATCCTGGTGAACAACTGCGTCCCGGAATGTTTGCACGGGTAAACATCAACCTGAAAGATGAGGCCGCGGTGCTGGCACCGGCCATAGCGGTGGTAAAACAGGAAGGCACCAACAACAGGTATGTATTCCTCTATAATCAGGGCAGAGCCATCAAGGCAGAAGTGAAGACCGGTGACCGCTTTGACGACCGTGTTGAGCTGATCTCAGAGGATGTGCACGAAGGCGACAGGCTGATAGTGGCCGGGCAGGCAAATCTTATGGATGGCGATCCTGTGGAAATAAAGTAATAATGAACAGCATAAATTCAAATTCAAAATAATTTATCATGAGCATATACAGTAGTGCTGTTAAAAAGCCAATCACAACTATAATGATCTTTATCGCCGTAGTTGTATTCGGGCTCTACTCTGTGGTGCGCCTGCCGGTGGATTTATATCCTGAAATAGAATTTCCGGCCATCACGGTGTTTACCACCTACCCCGGAGCCAGCGCCAGCGATATTGAAACAAACATATCCGAACCTATTGAAAATACCCTGAACACAGTGGATGACCTCAAGGAGATCAGCTCAGTGTCAAGGGATAACCTCTCCATAGTAACCCTGGAGTTTGAGTATGAAACTGATCTTACCGAAGCAGCCAATAATATCCGGGATGCCCTGGCATTTGTTGAAGACATGCTTCCCGAGGCAGCTGAAGACCCCATGATATTCAAATTCAATTCCAGCATGATGCCTATCCAGATGTTTGCCATCACGGCGGAAGAAAGCTATGAGGGCCTGGATAAGCTCCTGGAGGAAAAACTCATCAACCCGCTGAACCGCGTGGACGGGATCGGTTCCATCAGCGTGCTGGGAGCCCCCAGGCGTGAAGTGGCCATTGAGATAGACCCGCGCCGCCTGGAGGCCTACAATCTTACACTGGAGCAGATAGGAAACATCCTGGCTGCAGAAAATATGAACATGCCCACAGGGAATATCGAAATGGGCCAGCTTGACTATCCCCTGCGCGTGCAAGGCGAATTTGAAAGCAGCGAATACATCAGGGACATCGTGGTGGGTAACAGAAACGGGCAGGCTGTTTACCTGAAAGATGTGGCCTCTGTGCGCGACAGCATCCGTGAAATGACCATGGATGAAAAGATTGATGGTAAATATGGTGTTCGTCTGATGGTGATGAAGCAATCCGGAGCCAACACGGTAAGTGTGGCCAGGGATCTTAACAAACGAATGGAGGAACTTAAAGGTAACCTTCCGAAGGATGTGGAAATAAAAACCATATTCGACTCCAGCGACTTCATCAAAGGGTCTATCAACAACCTTTCGCAAACATTGATGTTCGCATTGATATTTGTAGTGCTGGTAGTATTATTCTTTCTTGGCCGCTGGCGTGCAACCTTTATCGTGGTGCTCACCATCCCCATCTCCCTGATTGTTTCCTTTATATATCTTCGGATCACAGGTAACTCCATTAATATTATTTCTCTGTCGGCCCTTTCCATAGCCATAGGAATGGTGGTGGACGATGCTATCGTGATCCTGGAAAACATCACCAGGCATATCGAGCGTGGCAGCAGTCCGCGTGAAGCAGCTATTTATGCCACCAATGAAGTGTGGCTGGCGGTGATCGTTACCACCCTTACAGTGGTGGCAGTATTCTTCCCCATGACCATGATCACCGGGATGACCGGTATTATGTTTCGTCAGCTGGGCTGGATTGTAACCATCACTGTTACCACTTCTACCCTGGCCGCGATTTCACTCACTCCCATGCTCAGCTCCAAAATGCTACGGCTGCGCCAGAAGAAATCTCAACCAAAGCGCTGGAGCTATGACCGTACCATTCGTCCGATGCTCGACAGGCTGGACAACTGGTACTCCCGCAGCCTTAGATGGAGTCTGAATCATAAGCTCATCATAGTACTTTCAGCTATAGCTATTTTCGCCATTTCAATAGTATTGTCCACCAGGCTGGGAGCAGAATTTATGCCGCAGACCGACGAAAGCAGCTTCTCCATGTCCATTGAACTGCAATCCGGTACCCGTGTGGATAAATCGATAGAGGTAGCCAGAAAAGTGGATAGCATTCTTCAGAATGAAGTTCCTGAAGTCAACCTGATCTCCACTTCGGCAGGAGCTGATGACGAAGGTGGTTTTATGTCCATGTTCCAGTCAACCGGGTCTAACATCATTAATTATATGGTAGG
>JBEPXQ010000441.1:0-2611 GCA_041641835.1 Bacteroidales bacterium | reverse complement strand
TTGGTGTGAAAAATATAGTCATGAAAGTAGTATGAAATTACCAGGTCTCAAAAATTCCTAATTCCTAATTCCCAACTCCAAGGTCATCGGCAGACTAATCGCAGTGGGATGTACTGGATTCGAACCAGTGACCTCCGCCCTGTCAAGGCGGCACTCTAAACCAACTGAGCTAACATCCCTTTTCTATGCTATGGATCCATCAAAAGATTAAACAAAATTACATATTTTTTCATTGCTTTTGATGCTTCTTCCAGTTTTTATTCACAAAAAAAGCCAGAAACAACCAGGAGAAATAAGGTTTTTCAGACTTTTTCTGAATAACAAAACACACCTGTAAAACCAACGTATTTTTAACTTACTTTTGCGGCATCAAAAATTACTGTTTTCCTCATGGCTTCTATTGCATAATATTATCCCCGGGATTTCAAGTCTAAAATTAAAACATGCATTTTAAAGAATTAAAGATAGTTGAGCCAATCCAAAAGGCGCTCAAAGAACAAGATTATATTACCCCCACCACTATTCAGGAACAATCAATACCAGTTTTATTATCAGGCAGAGACCTGTTGGGAAGTGCACAAACAGGCACTGGCAAAACGGCAGCATTCGCCATTCCAATCCTTCAGCATTTGTATAATGAAGGACCGTCCAAATCCTCAAAAGGCCGGTTGAAGGCGCTGATAGTAACCCCCACGCGCGAACTCGCCATCCAGATAGAAGAAAGTTTCCGTGATTACGGTAAATACACAGGACTCCGTTGTGCAGTAGTTTACGGCGGTGTTAGTCAACACAAACAAACACAGATACTGCGAAATGGTGTGGATATTTTAATCGCTACTCCAGGCAGGCTACTCGACCTGCAAGGTCAGGGGTTTATCAACCTGAACAATATTAAATATTTTGTGCTTGACGAAGCAGACCGCATGCTGGACATGGGTTTTATTCATGACGTGCGCAAGATTATCAGTATATTACCGCCTAAACGGCAATCAATGTTTTTCTCAGCCACTCTTCCACCAACAATAGTATCGCTGGCGCGGAAAATCCTTAATAATCCGGAAAAAGTGCAGGTAAACCCGGTATCCTCCACAGCGGAATCGGTACAGCAATATCTTTATTATACCAATAAAAAAGACAAGAAAAAGCTCATCCTTCATATACTGGAAAAGCCAGAAGTGGATTCAGTTTTGCTATTCTCCAGAACAAAACACGGGGCAGACAGAATAGCAAGGGATCTGAAAAAGAAAAACATTAAGTCGGCAGCCATTCATGGAGATAAATCCCAAAGCCAGCGGCAAAAAGCGCTGGCTGCATTCAAAAGCAACGAGATCAGGGTGTTGGTTGCTTCAGATTTGGCCGCGAGAGGTATAGATATTGAAAAGCTGGGGCATGTAATAAATTATGACATCCCAAATGAACCCGATACCTATGTTCACCGTATAGGCCGTTCGGGGCGGGCTGGAGAACCAGGCACTGCTATTTCAATATGCGAACCGGAAGAAAATATTTTCATCCGTGATATTGAAAAGCACACAAATCAAAAGATCCAACAGATAAAGGATCATCCATTTCCGCAGACCGAGAAGCCTATGACAACGGCGGAGAAAAAAGAATTTGAGAAAGAAAAACAGAAGCGGAAACAGGAATTTTTTGCCGCCAGAAAAGTAAATGGCCGCTCAAAAAGGCGATAATCCTTTTTTTATGAATTCAGGAATCTGCTGATGACATCCGCAAATCCGTGGTCGTTGTTACTGAGGGTTGGCTCAAATTCTCTTCTAAGCGCCATGGCAGCGTTTTCCACCACATAGCTGTGACGTGTTGCGCGAAGCAGATCAAGGTCATTGTAGTCATTTCCTATCCCAATGGTACTATCAGCTGCTATCTTTTCCCGGTTGCAAAGCCATTCTATGGCTTTGCCTTTGGAAACCTCAGGAGGGAAGATCTCCATCCACAAGGATTTATGATCCAGGGGGGAGGTGGTTTTCACAACCTTCACGCCTTCCATTGATCCTGCCAGTGAATCAAAAAGATTAAGATTTTCAATGGGCAACACAGCCAGTATCTGCGTGGCATTAAAATAGTTAAGTGATTCAATATCCCGTGGAGTGCCGAATTTTTCATAATGCTCGCAGCGCCGGTCAAAATCAGGATTTGGATTATCAAACCTGCAATAATCAAAATAATGGTTATCAGGAATGGCATGATGAATCATAAAATCCACTTTTTCGGCTGTTAACAGGCGCGTAATAGCTTCCACCCGTTCGGCCTTAAGGTACCTGGAATAAATAAGCTTTTTATCCGGCCACGACATAATACCTGCCCCAGTCGAAAATGCCAGATAGTCGATAGGGAAATCAGCCGGGATTACTTTTTTGAAAGAATAATAAGATCTGCCTGTAGCAACTACTCTTGTTACCCCCTTCTCGCCCAAACACTTCAGCATTTCAAGATTTTCTTCACTTACCTGCTGCTGATCATCCAGCAGAGTCCCGTCAAGATCTGTGGCCACCAAACGAATCTCCATAATTTTTCTGCAAAGGTAAAAACAAAAAAGGGCAATCGCCCACAACAAGCAAAACCCAGTTCTCATTAGTGGACGATAACCCTTGTG
>JBEPXQ010000440.1:0-2613 GCA_041641835.1 Bacteroidales bacterium | reverse complement strand
AGTAGTGAAAGAAGTGGGTAATGGTGCTGATAAGCAGTATATCGCCCGCATCTTTATTGATGGTGAAGCCTACGAAGACGGCTGCGACTTCTCCATTAAAGGTGCTGAAAAGCTGGCTGCTGAAAAAACTTACAATGCGCTTGACCTGGATAAACAGGACGAGCAGGGGATCTGAAAAAACAGCAGTTCTTCATCATTCCACCACCGACAGTTTCATCATATTGGTTTTTGACAGCTTGTTAAGCGGTGTGGACGCAGTATTGATCACCAGATCACCTTTCTGAATCAACCCTTCTTTTTTAAGAAACAGCAGTATATCCTCGATCGTATGATCCGTGGATATGAACTTGTCGTAGTAAAAAGCAGTAACCCCCCACACCAGGCTCAGCTTGCTTACTATTGAATGATCATTGGTAAATGCATAAATAGCCGCTTTGGGTCTTTGCCCGGCTATTTCAAAAGCAGTGTATCCGCTATGGGTAAGCCCAACTATGGCGCGTGCTTTCACCTGCTGAGCCATTTCACAGGCATTATAAACAATGGAATCAGATATAAACCGCTCATAGCCGTTCTCTTCCGGTGAGGAATTCTTGTAGTAGATATCCTGGTATGCTTCAACATGGCCGATTATCTTTTTCATCACCTGAACTACCCTCACAGGGTTGTGTCCCACTGAAGTCTCACCGCTAAGCATCAGTCCATCTGCCCCATCCATAACGGCATTGGCAACATCATTTACCTCCGCACGGGTGGGCGAGAAATTACTGATCATCCCCTCCATCATCTGGGTGGCAATAATGGTTGGCTTGGAATGAGTCATGCCTAGTTTTACGATTTTCTTCTGGATAAGCGGAACTTCTTCCAGCGGCATTTCTATCCCAAGGTCACCACGGGCAATCATAAGGGCATCGGCTTTGTCTATAATATTGTCGATATCCTTAACCGCCTCCGGCTTTTCTATCTTGGCTACAATCAGTGGTTCCTTGCGTTTGGTCTTTTCCCTGATGTGGTGCTTCAATTCAATAATATCAGAAGCTGACCTTACAAAAGAGAGAGCAATCCACTGAACACTTTGTGTTAAAATGAAATCCAGGTCCGCCATATCCTTGTTGGTAAGACCGGGCAGTTTGATCCGTGTATGAGGCAGGTTTATGCCCTTACGTGGCAGAAGCTTACCTCCATATAGCACTTTGGTTTCTATTTTGTCTTTTGATGGTTTGCCGGTTACCTCAAGTAAAAGCCTGCCATCATCAATCTGAATCATCTCACCCACACTAAGGTCCTGGGTAAACCCCTTATAATCCACTGGAATTACATCATCATGGATTTGCTTTTTTCCGTATCCGAAGTAAATAATATCATCTTCATGTATTTTTATAAACTCCTCTTTTAGCTCTCCAATCCTGATCTTAGGCCCTTGCAGGTCTGCCAGTACTGCCGCATGTCGTTTATGCTTTCTGTTCAGCTCATGTACTGTTTTAATGGTTTTTTCATGATCTTCATGGTTTCCATGGGAAAAATTAATCCGGAAAACATCCACCCCTTCCAGAATAAATTTTTCCAACACCTCGTAGCTGGAGGAAGCCGGACCTATGGTCGTTATTATCTTGGTTTTCATATTATCTTCTTCTGATATTCCCTGATGCATTTGATTTTCTTTCATTATTCTACTCCTTATACATATCTGCCTCACATTTTGTTCTTATCGGCCTGCTCCTTCATTTTCCTTGCCTTTTTCACTTCAAGCAGCGTAATTTCCAGCATATCCAGCACTTCACCAATATTGCCAAGCTTATCATGATCTACCTGTTGAACAAAAAGCACATCAGGGAATTTCCGGATTCTGGAAGTTATTTCATTTTCGTCCACTGCATCTGGTGTTCCTTTGGCAACCAGCAGAAAATCTACATTCCCGGATTTTTTTATCAGGCTCCCGTTTTCGTGCTTATTGCTGAGCAGATACCAGGTATTAGACATGTCATCCTGTTTATACTCATATACTGAATAAGTGCCTGTGAGTTTTCTTCCAGGCAGTCTGTATGTTAGATCTGCACAACGGTAAAATCTAAACTTAAAATATTTATTGAAAAAATAAGCAATCCGGTAATCATCGTTGGTGGAAGTGATCAGCCAAAGGAGTTCCTCCGGTTCCAGAAAGCTATCGTCCAGCCTGAGTATTTTCTTTTTAGGGGCCATATTTACAGATTAAATCATTTTGGTGTATGCAGGCAATAAATATACTAAATTGCAGCAAGCTGCATAAGCCATCTCATGGTGGTTTTTTGTAAAAAAAACATCAATCGGTCTAAATATGTCAGTTAGCACATTGCAGTATTACAGTTCTTAGTATTTTTGCCGTCATATGTGACATCGAAAACTATGTTAAAATGAGCGAAAACGGGAAGAAGGTTGGATTTCTCCAACGTGCATTGAATTGGACAGAACGCGCAGGTAATGCATTACCACACCCTGCCACATTATTTGCACTATTTGCACTTGCAGCATTATTATTTTCTGCTATTGGCCACTTTTTAGGCTGGGAAGCCATTCATCCGGCCACCAATGAAGTTATTAAACCGGTAAACTTATTATCAAAGGAAGGGATTCACCGGA
>JBEPXQ010000439.1:0-2619 GCA_041641835.1 Bacteroidales bacterium | reverse complement strand
CGCTCTTCCGATCTCTGCCACCGCCCTGCATTACGGGCAGGAAGCATTTGAAGGCATGAAAGCTTTTCGCGATAAAGAAGGTAGGATCAGGTTATTCCGATGGGAAGATAACTACGAGCGCTTGAAGAACTCCGCTGAAGGAGTTTTGATGGCCCCCGTACCCAAAGACGTTTTCCGTGATGATATTTTCAAAGTGATCAAGCTGAATGAGGAATACGTACCTCCTCATGGCACAGGTGCCTCACTCTATCTGCGCCCGCTGTTGTTTGGATCCGGCCCCCGTGTTGGCGTGAAGCCCGCAGATGAATATATGTTCGTGGTATTTGTGATCCCGGTTGGGCCATACTTCAAGGAAGGATTCAAACCGGTGAATATGCAAATAGCCAAAGACTTTGACCGCGCTGCACCCCAGGGAACCGGAAGACTGAAGGTAGGCGGAAATTATGCTGCCAGCTTAAGGGCCGGTGAGCGCGCACACGATGAAGGCTTTGCGGCTTCCATTTTTTTGGATGCCAAAGAAAAGAAATATATCGATGAAGCCGGACCTGCTAACTTCTTCGGGATCAAGGATAATACCTATATCACTCCGAAATCAGAGTCCATTCTTCCTTCCATCACCAATAAATCGCTGATGCAGCTGGCCGAAGACCTGGGGCTTAAAGTAGAGCGCCGCCCGGTGGCAGTTGAGGAACTGGAAACTTTTGAAGAAGCAGGTGCCTGCGGAACAGCTGCCGTTATCTCTCCCATCGGTAAGGTTCAGGACCGCGCGTCAGGAAAAGAGTATGTGATTTCCAAAAACGGGGAACCCGGAGAAATCAGCACAAAGCTCTTCAAGCGCCTGCAAGATATACAATATGGCGATTATGAAGACAAACACGGCTGGATAACCATAGTGGAATAGCCACTCTTAAAGCCAACGATATCAAGGCTGCCTCTACAGGGCAGCTTTTTTTATGGCTTCAACACAGCAAAATTTGATTATGCTTAATCTTAATTCCGGGTAAATTGACAACAATCAATTTTATTTCACTATTAAATACAGAACCTTCCCCTCATGCCCTTGTTTATTTATATAAGAATTTCGGAAACCCTAAAAAATTTACTATGTCAAACCATATTACACTAACAACAATATTTAACCGTGGCTTCATTAAAGACAAGCCAGAATATGAACGGGCCATTAAATCCGAGCGGAGGCTGCGCCTTAACAGCAGAAGGTCAGCCGGACAAAAAATGATGCACTATAAGTTAAAGGATATCATTGCCGATTATGAAGACAGAATGTGGGATGATGGCGCCGGAATTTCCGATGAGCTGCTGTATCATGAAAGGCTGGCAAACAGAATGGCTTCTGATAAACACAAACTTAACTAATATTATCTGCCTTAACCATACAAAAAACCGGGAACCAAACTTCAGCCCGGTTTTTTTTGTTATCCCCCTATTAGAATACATTGCGTCTGCAGAAAAAGCTCTTCACTCTGGCTTTGGTAAACATACCCTGGCACCAGCCGATCCGGATTTGTTTGAGATATGGAGGCATGAAACCATAGAATCAGGACTGAGAGAGTATTAAACAGATAGAGTTAAATATTTTATGATAATTTTGGAAATGCTTTTAGATGGCAAGATAGGTATAGATCAGATAGAAGAAACAATGAATGAGCAATATGGCCTTAAACTCACGAAACGATTAGAAAAGAGGCAGCATATCAGCATCATGCAAAACACTGAAGTTGTGCAGTAAATTAGCCGTCAGCAAATTAAATATTACATAAAGCAATAAAGTTTTTAATATTTAATTATCTTCCTTACAGTCTTTTTGCCATTATCAAATAATATCTCAATATGATATAAACCACTGTTGAAGGACGACATCTTTAGTTCATAAGAGGTTTTGCCTGACAGCTGCTTTTCCAAAAGCAATTCACCGCTCATCGAATAGATTCTGAGGTGCTGCATCAGTTTCTGTTGTGATGAGATGCTTAGTAAATCCTCCACCGGGTTTGGCAACAGCTCAACCTCCGTGTCCTTTTCTACAGGCTCATTAATGCTCACAATACTGGACATCATGAAAACAGAATCATTGGAAGAATCAGTATCTGAGCTATAATGGATGGCGATATATCCTTTGATGGTATCTGCTGAGGCATTTACATTAAGCGTCAGATCCTGACTAAAGGTAAATATGCTGGTAGCACTATCAGGTAAACCCGTAGAAAGTGTTTCAGACCAGGAGGCTGTATCATTCAAGCTGGTGAAGTAATATGAAGCAGTGCCGCCGGTAAAATTACAGATGCTGAGGTTATTCACTTCCACTTCCACCTTATCCGTCTGGTTTGAAATAAGATTAACAATTTCAGGTTTAATAATTGCTGCTATTTCCGCATCACAGGCTACCGGTACTAATGGAAGGGTAATAGCCAATGTGTCGTTGGTGTTATCAGCATCAGCAATATGGGCTGTAAATCCTTTGATATATGCATTGCTTAGCGACGCTCCTGACAATCCCTGGTTGAATTTATAAAGCACGGAATCACCAGCTGCTATATTTCCGCTGTAAGTTTCGGAAACCACTGCCTGGTTGTTTACACGGTATCCCACTGCCACGTTCTGCAC
>JBEPXQ010000438.1:0-2626 GCA_041641835.1 Bacteroidales bacterium | reverse complement strand
CGGATATGAAGTAAACCCCACTGCCAATTATTATTTTATGGTGGCATCTACTTTTATTATAGCTATTGCAGGCACATTTGTTACAGAGCGCCTGGTAGAACCGCGGCTTGGCAAGTATAAAGGAGAGGAAGCTGAACACGAGGAAGAATATGACAAGATTACCAAAAAAGAGAAAAAAGGACTGCTGGGTGCTTTTATTACTTTTTTAATCATTCTTGCAATTACGCTTATTGGTCTTCTACCTGAAAATGGTTTTTTACGTGGCGAAGAAGGTGGCTTTCTTGGTTCCCCGGTAATTAAAGGCGTTGTTGCAATGATATTTATTATTGCAGGAGCTATGGGTGTTGCTTACGGTGTGATCGTGGGCAGGTTTAAAAATGATGCCGATGTGATGAAAGGAGCCTCTGACTCCATGAAAACCATGTCAACGTATCTGGTTCTAGTATTCTTCGCAGCCCAGTTTGTAGCCTTTTTTAAGTGGAGTAACCTTGGAATAATCATAGCCGTGAAAGGCGCCGGCCTGTTAATGTCGGCAGATATTGGGCTCATTCCGCTGATGATATTGTTTATCATCTTATCGGCCAGCATCAATATGCTGATGGGCAGTGCCTCGGCAAAGTGGGCTATCCTTGCCCCTATCTTTATTCCCATGTTTATGATCATGGGCTATTCTCCGGAATTATCGCAGATGGTATATCGTATTGGCGACAGTGTAACCAATATCATTTCACCCATGATGAGCTTCTTTGCTCTGATCATTGCTTTTGTGCAAAAGTATGATCCTAAAGCAGGCATTGGCACCATCGTGGCAACCATGATACCTTACTCCATTGCCTTTTTTGTGATATGGGTCATACTGCTCATTGTTTGGCTTGTATTTGGCATTCCACTGGGGCCGGATGCAGGAATTCATTACGAGCTGCCCACTAACTAAGATATTAAAACCGCTGGATTTACCCAGCGGTTTTTTTATTCAGTAGATTATTTATTTTCTTATTCCAGCACCAGCTTTTTCATAACTGTGTAATCAGCAGTGGCAATTAGCAAGTAATATATCCCTGATGGATTCGCAGTAAGATCAATACTAATCATCTCTGTTTTTTGAAAATCATTCATATAAATCTGTGCTCCAGTGGAATTCAGCACTTCTACTGTAACAATTTCTTCATAGAAATATGGTAGTTCAATATTAACCGCACCGCATGAAGGATTGGGATAAATATGTGTATTTTCATTATGACTGTCCTTATTCATTCCCATTGCTGAACGGACAGTAACACAGCAGGAGTCAGTAGCACTATATCCTCCTTCATAAATAGTAGCCACAAAGCAGGTATCATAGGATACAACTCCACGATCTTCCACCACAATAGCCGGAGGATTAAGCACTGTAGAACCAAAACTCCAGACAATATTATTAGAAACCGGCGGACACTCAATTTCCACTTCATCAATTCCCCAGGTATCATTTCCGTAGCCATCTGCATTCTGCTGAATCCAGCGCACTCTTGTTCCATTAACCGATGCCTGAGGTGGTACAGCCACCTGGTAGTAATTCCACCTGTATAACCCGCTGTTTTCGCGCGCTTGCTGATTGGTATGTGGTGCCCAGTACGTTCCTGTCCCGTATTGCTTTGTATAATGCTGCCCACTGGATGTTGTATCTCCCACAGGCTCAACAGATGGGCCAGGAAAATCATTCCAAATCGCCCCTGCATCTGTGCTGTATTGCAGTCGAACACCTTCATCCGTATAATCAGGTGCATTACAATCGCCAACTGCAGAATCAAGACCATACCGCATACGCCATCGGATGTAGCAATTTCCTTTGCTAAGGTTTAAGCTGTCTGTTTCAAGCATTCTAACCGGAGTGGGATTCTTACTTATCCATAAATAAGTTAAAAAAGGTCCACTACCACAAGGGTTACTAAAATCAACCGGATTTTGAACATAGAACCAATCAGGGCCGGCAACGCCCCCATCAAAATATGATTGCATAATAACACCGCATCTTCCGCTGGCAGATACCAGGACCTTTTCTCCAGGGAATACCTGTGAAGGATAGCAATGTACCCTCAGCTCACATTGGCTGTATGACAGAGCCGGGGCCAACAAGAGAATAATTAACATGAGGATTGGTCGAGTAGAAGCATTTTTCATAAGCTTGCAATTTAAAATTAAATTCCAGATTATCTGAAAGTATATCTATTTGACACTGTATTTAATAGAAAGGTTTGATGTGTTCAAAAAAAAAATAAAAAAGCCATAAAAAAACCGGCAGGAGCTGCCGGTTATGATTTAATCAGGTTTCGCTAATCAGTGGAATTACTGAATTGCTTTAGAAACCGCATATCGTTTTCAAAGTAAAGCCTCAGATCATTTACCTGATATTTAAGCATGGCAATACGCTCCACTCCCATACCAAAGGCAAAACCAGTATATTTCTCACTATCAATACCGCAGGCTTCCAGTACATTCGGATCCACCATACCACAGCCCATGATTTCAAGAAAACCAGTGTATTTGCACACGTTGCATCCTTTGCCCCCACAGATGTTGCAATTCACATCCATTTCAGCCGAAGGCTCGGTAAATGGAAAATATGAAGGCCGCAGGCGGATTTTTG
>JBEPXQ010000437.1:0-2632 GCA_041641835.1 Bacteroidales bacterium | reverse complement strand
ATATGCCGCTTTGGATTTTGATTCGCCTATCGCTCCTCAGATCTTGTCATACCTGTATGAAAAGGAGATACAATCGCTGATAATTGAAGGAGGTAAACTGATGCTTGACAGCTTTATCAATGAGGGTTTATGGGATGAAATCCGTTTGCTTACAGGTGATAAATTCTTTTACAAAGGACTAAAAGCGCCTGAAATCCCTCCACATGCCATTTCCATCGACCATGTGGGTAAAGACCGGTTGATACATATTGTGAACAGTGAGAATCCGTTTTTAAGTCTAAAGCAGTGAGCCCCATACGAATAGTAAAAGCTTGAAACCAGTTTTTCCACGCTGTCAAGTACAGTCTGATAATCAACGTTTTTTTCCCTTAGAGCGTAGGGTATAAAACGTTTAAAATCACTTTAGGCTAAGGCAAATCTACGCATATCCATCAGCAGAATGACCAATGCTACTCCGGCTTCATGTAGCCTGTCAGGCTGCAATATGCTAAAACCAAAAGAAACCTTTACATTTGCGCTGTTTTTTAAATCACCAACATGTTATACCTGATCCTTGCCATAGTAATGTCCACAACCGTAATGGTTGTTTTCAGGATGTTTACACGCTTTTCCATCAGTAATATGCAGGCTATAGCCGTCAATTATGTGATCGCTGCTTTTGCCTCATATGCAGTTCAGGATAGCGGTTTAACACCTGCGGAGCTGCCCTCGCAGCCCTGGTTCACTATGGCAGTGATCATAGGAGTATTTTTTATCATTGGGTTTAACCTGTTTGCGCTTTCCAGCCAGAAAGCAGGAGTAGCCATTACCGGGGTTTCCAGCCGCATGTCAGTGATTGTTCCTGCAGCTTTCGGGCTGATTTTCCTTAATGAAGAAGCCACTGTTTTAAAAATAGGCGGAATTATTCTGGTACTTTTGTCTTTTTATCTGATTTTTAAACGTGACAAATCGCTGGAAGTTGATACCCGTTATCTTATGTTTCCCATTCTGCTATTTTTAGTGAATGGAGCCAATGATACTATGATGTCGTTCAGTGAAAAAACCTACCTGAAGCAGGATAACGACCATATTCTGCTGTTCCTGTCGGTTATTTTTGCAACATCGTTATTATTTGCCATTTTGATAGCTGGTTATAATGTGGTAACCGGAAAACGAAAGATGCATTTAAAAAACCTGTGGGCCGGCATATTATTAGGATTACTTAACTTTGGATCCACTTACTACTTTTTGAAAGCGCTTAGTGTTTTTGAGGTATCTGTGGTGGTACCTATACAGAATGTAAGTATAGTATCACTTTCAGCCATCACGGGTTATCTTGCTTTCCGGGAAAGGTTGCAAAGGGTTAACTGGATAGGCATAACCATTGCCATAGTGGCCATATTTCTGATTGCCATCGCACGTACATCTTAAAACAATCCTATGTTGTCTGAAGATACATATAAAACTATTCAAAAACGCACAGAAGGAATTTACAAAGATCGTGGCAGCAAGTTCATTGCCATTGTTTTGCCTGTTGATACCGAGAAGCAGGTAAAGAATGAGCTGGAAAAAGTTAAAAAGGAATATCATGATGCCCGCCATCATTGCTATGCTTACCGGCTTGGCTGGGACTATTCAGCATACCGGATTAATGACGACGGGGAACCCTCAGGCTCTGCTGGCAAACCCATATTTGGTCAGATCAGGTCATTTGAGCTTACCAATGTTCTGATAGTAGTAGTGAGGTATTTTGGTGGCACAAAACTGGGAGTAAGAGGTTTAATAGATGCTTACAAGGGAGCTGCTCAGGCAGCGTTAAACAAAAACAAGGTAATTAAGCAGGTTGTGAATGAAAAGCTGCACATCCATTTTGGTTATCCCCGCATGGGAGCTGTAATGCAGATTATCAAAGAAGAACAACTAATGCAGATCAGTACAAGGTTTGAAATAGAATGCGACCTGGAAATCGCGGTAAGAAGGACAAAAAGTGAAGAGATAAGCGAAAAATTCCGGAAAATAGAGGGCGTCACTGTCAGCTCAAAAGGACTGATCTGAATCATTTTTTTATTTGCTTCTGTTTCTGAACCTTTAATAATTATTATTGTTAGTACTTATCAACTATATCCTGAAATATCACAAATCAGCCATATCATTTGATTTTTAAAAGATCAGGACGATTTTAGTTCATAAATCAACGTATTTTTTTTAAGGAAATATGCTTTTACAGCAAAAAAGCAAAATAACAGGTAATAATCATCATACTTTTGCATTTTTATTTGCTATTAAAGAAATTATTTCAGTATATTTGCGGCAGAAAATCCGCTTTAGCTGACCCACTTTCCGGTCAGAAATTTTTCAGCATTATTTTTTAAGCATTAAAGAAAAGAATAAATAATCAAATTAATATTTTCATGTACGATATTATTGAGCTCAATGGAAAACTTCTTACTGAGCTTCGTCAGATTGCAAAGGAATTAAACATTCCAAGGATCCAGGGATTAAAAAAACAGGAGCTTATCTACAAAATCCTGGATTATCAGGCGCTGAATCCTACCAAAGCAGCCGCCACAGAAGAGAAGAAAGAAACGAACGAATCATCTTCCTCCAAACGAGGCCGCCCCAGGAAAAGCAAGGAACAGAGACCTGCAGAAAA
>JBEPXQ010000436.1:0-2634 GCA_041641835.1 Bacteroidales bacterium | reverse complement strand
TCCTGATATTCCAGTTACGTGCTTTTGATACCGCAACAAACGGGATGTAGTGATCCGGCCCAAGCAGCGTGTGTAGAAAACCCAGGCTGGCTGCTGTAACGATCAGGATGAATAATGGTCCTTCAAACATATTTACAGGTATTTTTTGTATTTATTCGGGAGGTCAAAGTATTTTTCATAACGCTCCTTATGAAAGCCATACTCTTCCATTTCCTGTTCACTCACTTTGTAAGAAACCTCCTCGCCTGCTATTTCTGAAAAGTAGAAATCATAGGTGGAACCATCTTCTTCCATATGGATCTTTACCATATTCGGTTTTGATTCATCATTAAGTTTAGCATGACAAACCGAACAATAGAACTTATATTTCTCTCCTTCCCTGATGTCGAAATCAGCATGGGTGGTTTTTTCATAATCTCCCACGCCAGCGCTCAGCAGTAGCAAGCCCTGTTCGTTGTTGGGGCTCTTGGCAGAAAAAATAATCTGGTCACCTATTCTCAGGTGAGACCTGCACACGGGACATAAATAGTTCTTCATAATTATAGTGTTTGGGGTTTATAGTTGAGTTGTTGAGCAAGCTTTCTATGATCTTATCAGCCACTTTTTCTATTTTTTCAGATAAGCCAAAGCCAAAACCAACTTCCCGGGGCTGTATTCCCAGAATCTGTATTTCACTGGCCTCCAGGAAACCGGATATGGTTTTCAGTGACAGGTTATGGGTGTTGGTGGTGCTGTCGTGGATGTCTTTAACAGGAAGCAGGCTTGTATAGCCCGGCTCTTTACCAAAATCTACAGCATCAATAAAAACAACTGCATTAATATTTTGAGCATTGATCTTGCCAAGGTAGTTCTCTATACTGTTTTCAGCCACGATAACATTGATACCTTCTTTTTTTTCCAGCTCATTTGTAATATAGATTCCCACTCCATCATCTTTTTTGATGCGGTTTCCCATTCCAACAAACAGGACTTCATCTCTTTTTAATGTCTTCTGCTCATTCATCCGGCAGAATGTTTTTCACAAGTATAGTGTGCAGACAATTGGGACAAAGCACATTAAAAGTATCTTTTCGTTGCATTTCATCCACTATGGGTGTTTTTATTTTCTCCTTATCGGCCAGTTTCAAATTCTGATTCAGAATATTGAGAGTTACTGTTGATGAATATCCCCGTGGGCCGAGTTTTCTGTGCAAAAACTCCAGGTGTTCACGCGTTGTAATTATTGCATTGCAATTTTCACAAAGCAGCAGCTCTTTTTCCTGTATCTCCACAGTATTTTCATCTTTTCTATCGAATGTTGACAAGTCAAAAATCTTATCCGACAGTACAACTCCTTCACCTGTTATGCAATAGGCATCGCATTGTCCGCAGAATATGCACTTCCCGTAATCGCGTGTGATCACCCTCACAGCGCGTTCTTTATCATCCTTGTATGTTATGGCATACGACGGGCACATATTAGTACAGGTTGGGCAGCCCACGCACTTTTCATTATTCACCACTGGTTTTCCGCGGAACCCTTCAAAAGGAGTGTGAGGTTCCTTTGGAAACCGGGTGGTGTAGGGAGCAGAAAAGAGTGAACCAACTGCTTCCTTCAGCTCACGCATTTTCGGATACTTCATTTCACTTCCTCCTTGTAATCATCTTTTACACTTTTTTTACCTAGCGGGATACCTGAGATGTATGCGCCACGTACCAGTGCATGGGCACCTACGGTGGCGGCCAGAAACAACAGCGGGATGGTTATAAGTGCCTTCACTCCCACCTCTACAAATCCATAATGCACCAGTACTCCCAGCAGAATGCTGCAGGTTCCCAGGGTAACGCATTTGGTTGCCGACTGCAGGCGGTTGTAAACATCCGGGAAACGGATGAGCCCAAGGCATCCTAAAAAGTTAAAGACTATTCCGATTAATATAATAATTGTACTAACCATCATTCATTAAGTTTTTTGTTACTTAAATACTTAGCCAGGGTCAGCGTTCCTATAAAACTCAGGATAACCCAGGCAATGCCGATATCCAGCAGGAACATCCTATTAGTGAGTATGCCCATAATAGCACAGATTCCCACCACCAGAATTCCAAAGATATCAATACCTACCATCCGGTCAGCCACTGTGGGGCCACGTATAATCCGGTAGAGACAGGCTATGCATAAAGCAATTTGTATGTACAGTAAAGTTTCTAGCATCAGTCAAATATTTTTTTGATATATTTTTCAAATCTTCCGGATATTTCCCGGCTGTATTTTTCAGGATCCTCGGTTTTTACATAAATCCAGTGGACGAAAAGTTCATCGCCAATAATATCCACGGTTATTGTGCCGGGTGTCATAGTAATGGAGTTGGCCAACATGGTTCTGGCAATATCCGACTTCACCTCCAGAGGAACACGCACTATGCCCGGCTTTATAGGCATACCGGGATGAATTACGCGATAGGCCACATCAAAATTGGCTTTAAGCACTTCCCAGATAAAAATAAACAGGTAAACTATTAGCCAGAAATATCTCTGTGGCTGGATGAGCTTGGCTGTACTGCTCACGAAGTAGCGCCCGAATAACAAAACCGCAACCAAAGCAGCCACAGCACCGGTAATGATATTGGGCCAGCTCAGGTTAAAAGTGATCAAC
>JBEPXQ010000435.1:0-2638 GCA_041641835.1 Bacteroidales bacterium | reverse complement strand
GGTCGTAATAGATCCAGGTGCCGTGTTTGGCGAAATCCTTGTACCTGCCCTTCACCTTTACCTGCCGGTTGGGGAAATATTCTATAAACTCGCCTTCGGGTTTGCTTTCTTCAAACTCCTGCTCTTTGATAAGCGCTCCATATCCGGAATAGAAATACCACTTGCCATGCTTATCACCCTGCTTGTATTCCCCTTTTTGATTCACTCTTCCGCCGGGATAATACCTTACGCTTTTACCATGTTTCTGCCCTTTACGCATCATGGTTTCAAAGCGCTTCACTCCTGTTTTGTAGAAGGTAGTCCAGAGCCCGTGTTTCTGGTCATTTTTGTAATGCGCCACATATTCCGGGGTGCCGTCTGGCAGGTATCCTTTCCATTCGCCCTCCATGTCGCCGGCTTTAAAGGTACCCACATCCTTCAGCTGCCCGTTTTCCCACCAGGATTTCCATTGCCCATCTTCCAGCCCTTTTTCAAAGCGGCCTTCCTGCAGTTTCTGTCCGTTTTCATACCAGTTGGTCCAGATGCCTGTTTTCAGGCCCATGTCCCAGCTGCCTTCGCGCAGCTTCTTACCTGATTCGTACCAGTAGGTCCATTCGCCGTGAGGCTTACCTGTAACAAACAAGCCTTTGGAACCCATTTGTCCGTTTTCATGGTAGAAGGTCCAGATGCTGTCCTGCAGGCCGGCTATGGATTTGCCTTTCATTTTAAGATTGCCGTTTTCATACCACCATTGGGCCATGCCCTCAATGCTACCATTTTTGTAAGTACCTTCAAAAGCCTTTTGCCCGTTGGCATACCAGCGTTTGTTTTCACCGTGCCGTGTACCGTCGCGGAAGTTTACGATCTCCCGCAGCTGTCCGGTGCCATCATAAAACTCCCATTTCCCCTGCTTCACACTGTCTTCCACCTGCCCTTTCACCATCAGCTGGCCTTTGCGGCTGTATTCCAGCCACGGCCCGTTCTCATAGTGCAGGTCTTCCCTCAGCTGACCGCTAACTGTCCAGGATCTCCAGTTACCGGTTTTTTCGCCATGATTATATTTTCCTTCAATGATCTTCTGCCCGTTTTTAAAATAACCTGTCCATAGCCCATGCTTAACCGAATCAGGCATTAGCACCGGCCCGGTAAACTTCACCGTATCATTGGGCCAGTGGGTTGTAACTGTATCCAGGTAAACAGAATCCGGTTTTTGCTGTGCGTGCAGCGGGCTACAGAAGCACAAAATTATAAGCAGCATCATTAGTAAACCAATGACACTTTTGTTAATATCCATCAGAAATATCTTTTTCAGAATTAATACTTTCTTTCGGTGGTAAAATTAACGAGTTTTTCCAAAGAATCGCGTGCTTCAGAAGGGGGAAATTCATGAAGTATCTGTAGTGCTTCATCGCGATACTGCATCATTCGCTGTCTGGCGTATTCAATACCGCCGTTTTTATACACTGAAGAAATTATTTCCCTCACCTTTTCAGGATTCTCGTTATGCCTTCTGATCTTTCGTATGGTCTTCTTCCTGGTTTTTTTGTCGGCTTTGTGCAGATAATGGATCAGCGGCAGGGTCATTTTCTTTTCCTTCAGATCGGTGCCTGTGGGCTTGCCGGTTCTATTTGTTTTCTCGTAATCAAAAAGATCATCCTTTATCTGGAAAGCCATACCCACCTTTTCGCCAAAGCGGCGCATGCGTTCGGTATCCTGCTCATCGCCACCGGCAGATGCAGCACCGGCAGCACAACAGGAGGCTATCAAAGAAGCGGTTTTCTTGCGGATGATATCAAAATAGGTGTCTTCATCTATATCAAGCTTTCTGGCTCGTTCGATCTGCAGCAGTTCGCCTTCACTCATCTCTCTGGTGGCCACGGAAAATATCTGCAGCAACTGGTATTCCTTGTGATCGAGGGCAAGCAGCAAGCCACGCGACAACAGGAAGTCACCCACCAGCACTGATATCTTATTCTTCCACAACGCATTGATGGAAAAAAACCCGCGGCGTTCATAGGAATCATCCACCACATCATCATGCACCAGCGTGGCCGTGTGCAAAAGCTCTATCATTGACGCGGCACGGTAGGTGTGTTCATTAATATCATTGGTTACTTTGGCACAAAGAAACACAAAAAGCGGCCGCATCTGTTTTCCCTTCTGCCTTACCAAATACCTCAGCACCACGTTAAGCAATGGCACTGGGGATTTCAGCAATCCCTTAAATTCCTTCTCGAAAGCAGCAAAATGGTCTGCCACAGGACGTTTTATGTCATCTAACTTACCCATATTTTCGTTCCAAAAATAACAATACTTTTGTCATTCAAAAAATTATTAATCATGAGGGATTATTGTTTAATTTTTTGATTCCGGTGTTAAACATTCCGGCAAGTGGTTTTGTTTCCACTCAAACATTTTTTGATTATGCCAGGTGTATTATATGACAGTATAGTTTACGGCCCTTTGAATAGCAGAAGGTTCGGGATTTCATTAGGAATAAACGTATTGCCTGAGAACAGGAAAATATGTTCATTCAACTGCCTTTATTGCGAGGTTGGATGGCACAGTGTTACTACCAGTGGCTCCAGAGAAAGCTTCAACAGCAGAAAGGATATCAGCAATTCGCTGGAAAACCGCCTTGCTGATTTGAAAGACAGGC
>JBEPXQ010000434.1:0-2641 GCA_041641835.1 Bacteroidales bacterium | reverse complement strand
CCACCAAAGCTGAAATGCTGCAGAATATCCGAGGCATTGTTCCTAATCACTTTCTGCTGGTGCCGGGAGTTGGTGCCCAGGGCGGAAGCCTGGAAGATGTGGCAAACTATGGAATGACTCACGAGTGCGGATTGCTGGTCAACAGTTCAAGGGGAATTATTTTTGCATCCGCTGAAAAAGACTTCGCGCAGAAAGCAAGAGAGAAGGCATCAGAATTGCAACAAAAAATGGAATCGATTCTTCGTGAAAACGGAATTATCGCCTGATAACTTTAATAATATGAGTAGAATCCGGATCTTTTATCTGTTTGTAATCCTGCTGGTTTCAGCAGGAATAAATGCTCAGAATGACAGCCTGACGGTGAATAAGGATACCAGCATCACATTTTATGATGCATTTAATCCTGTGATCGGAGGCGATTCAGTGCGCATGTGCGCAGGTCAGCCGTGCATGGGCATGCAAAAAGATTACTACGCCAATGGCGAACTGAAACATAAAGGCTTTTACAATAAAGGGAAGCTCACTACCACCTATCGAAATTATTTCAGTAACGGGAAGATGGAGCGGGTGTTTAAAAATAAAAATGCCAACAAGGCAGAGCTGAAAATTTATTATCCCAGCGGACAGTTAAGATCGGATATTACATACTGGAAGGGCGAAAGCCTGGAGTGGAAGGAATACGACAGCAAAGGAACGCTGGAGTTTTACGAGCTGATGGATAAAAGCCTGGAACACATACTGCAAAGAACATATTACTATCCCAACGGGAAAAAGCAAAGCCACCTGGAGCTAACCGATAAAAAAACACTCACCTTCAGCAAAACCATCTATTATGAAAATGGTGTGGTAAAGGGAAAAGGAAATGTGGTATTCAATCCATATAAGCACGCTTATTTCCGCACTGGTGAATGGACATTTTTTGATGAGCAGGGAAATCCTGAAATAAAGCAGTCATATGTAAAAGATAAGGTGATTTCTGAAGAAGAACTCTGACACCTGCCTGTACTGCCATTTTACTGACAAAATTTCATAAGCTCGTGCATGGCATGCATGTTGCCTGACTGGCGATAAAAGAATGCTATGACAATAACTGAAGTTAATTCCCATCAGCAGATGCTCGAGCAAGTTAAAAAGCATGAGAAAGCTTTCGTATTGCTATATAAGAAAGGTAGTGAAAACAGCGATTGCGCCTGGAAAAGTATCAGCGATCTGCATTTGCCGGCTGAGAAAGATGTGGCTGTAATTGCTGCTAATGTTGCTCAAGTAAGGGATATTCACACAGAATACGCTATAAAGTCAGCTCCATCACTAATGCGTTTTGAAAATGGCGAGTTTAAAAACGAAGTTAAAGGTTGTCATGATACCGAATACTATGGTTCTCTGATCCAAAACTCACTGTTTACGGCCACTTCTGCCGAAGGCAAAAAGCAAAACAGGGTTACCGTTTATTCTACTCCCAGTTGCCCGCACTGTACAACGCTTAAAAATCACCTGAAAAGGCATGGAATTAATTTTCGCGACATCAATGTAGCTGCTGACCAGCAAAAAGCACAGGAGCTGGTGCGCAAAACAGGCCAGCAGGGCGTTCCCCAGGCCGAAATCAACGGGCAGTGGGTTTTAGGATTTGATAAAGCTAAGGTCAATCGCTTGTTAGGAATTGAAGGATAAATTTAGATATAAATCAAAAACATATAAAAATGAAAGAATTACAACCACTCAACGAAAATGTATTGCTGGAACTCAACAGCAATAAGCAGGAGAAAACTTCCGGAGGTATTATTATTCCTGACACAGCCCAGGAAAAACCTCAGCATGCAAAGGTGGCTGCCATCGGCAACATCGAAAATGCAGAGATAAAAGTTGGAGATACTGTTTTCTATAAAAAATTCAGTGGCTCCGATCTCAAAATGGATGATAAGGAGTACCTGGTAATTCCCTACGCTGACCTGCTGGCCAAAGTAGTGGAAACCGACGAAATATAAAAAAATCAGAAGCCACAACACTTGCCCGGTGCAGTTTCTGCTGCGCCGGGTTTTTTGATGGCTTAATATTGCGCAGAGAGAGAATAGTCTGCCCTGTTCCAATCAACCAATCCCCCAATAGCTAGCGGGGCAATCAAAATCCCAGGTTTGTTCACATAACCTCTACGATTACAGAACATTAAACTTTAAACCTTAAACCTTAAACTTTTTTGAGCATCCAAAAGAAAACTTCGTGAAACTTTGTGCTCCAGTGTGGAGAATAAAATTCCTAATTCCTAATTCCCAATTCCCAATTCCCAATTCCCAATTCCCAATTCCTAATTTTTTACTATCTTTGTAATCCTTTGCATGATATGCATATGTGATTGATTATCAAAGTCTATTTTAATATAAACAGGAGAATTAATATGGCTGAACGTAAAAATGTTTATCTCTTTGGCGACAAGAATGCCGAGGGAAATGCTACAATGAAGAATCTGCTGGGTGGTAAAGGTGCCAACCTGGCTGAAATGAACCTGGTGGGAGTACCAGTCCCCCCCGGCTTTACTATTACTACTGAAGTTTGTACTGACTACAACAAAATTGGTCATGACGGCGTCGTTAATATGATCCGCGGTGAAGTGGAAACCGCTGTACAGAATGTGGAAAATATCATGGGA
>JBEPXQ010000433.1:0-2642 GCA_041641835.1 Bacteroidales bacterium | reverse complement strand
GGTACTGGAAGCCTCCGGGTGTAGCAGAGATAAGTGCATTATAAGGCGAACAGGCAGTATCAGGCTCCAGGGTTATTTCGTGTTCCGGATTTGGATATACGGTTACAAAATCTTTTTTGGTGGCCTCACATCCAAATGTATCAGTAGCTGTAAGCAGAACTTCGAAGTATTCCACTGCATTAGAGGTATTGTAAAAGGTGTGAGACGGATTTGCTTCAACAGAGGTGGTTCCATCGTTAAAGTCCCAGCTAAATGTATTTAATGTTCCTGATTCGTTTGTAAAATTTACATTTACAGGACTACATTCAGGTATTGCATCTGAAGAAAAATTAACTGTTGGATACTTGTTTTCCAGCACCAGGGTATCGACATCTTTACACCCTTTATCATCAATTACCGTGTAAGTCATTTCAAATCTGTCCTGTAGTTTGCTGTTAAAAGTAGGATTGATAATGTTTGTTGCTGATAATCCCGACGTGTTACCACCCCACAAACCCACTACATAATTGCCTGAACCGCCGGTGACATTTGCCATCAGTGGTATATCAAGCCCCCCACACACCTGACCTGCAGGAGCAGAAAGCGTAACATCCGGACTAGGGTGAACAACAATTTGAACGTCCACTATACCCTCATACTGGTTTACATCGGTAACATGCACTTCAAAATTATAAGTACCAGGATCGATGCTGGTAAATACCGGGTTGGATATGTTGGAAGCAGAAAGCAGACTTGTGTCGCCATACCACTGATAGCTATACGCGGGTGTTCCGCCTGTAACGCTGGCGCCAAGTTGAATGTCAGTGCCTGTACAACCATCTCCTGCTGGTGCATCTATGGTAACAGAAAGTACTGTTTCTTGTACCAGTATAGTTTTTTCCTGAGGCTCCGCAGGGCAACCATTTTGTGCAAACTCCTGCACCTCTATGGTGAATAAACCTTCCTGGTTAAATTCCAGAACAACAACATTCTTGTTCTGCATAAGTATTGTAATTTCAGGAGGAATATTCCAGGTATAAGATGAGCCCGTATGATAATCAACCATATAAATAACATTGCTCTGCCCTAATCCTACCTGCGTGGTGCCCTGTATTGGGGTGGTAAGCGGAATATCTTGTATAATGGCTGATTGCTGCGTGGGCTGGCTTTCGCATCCTGTTAAAGAATCTATGCTTGTAACATACCAACTTTTATTTGCAGCTACGAATTCTTCATATAAAGTGTCCTCTGCCAACAGATTTGTCATTTGTATCGTCTCATACCATCGGGCAATATTTCCATTATTTCCGGGGATGGCAGTCATTAAGAGCGTATCCGAACCACAGTTGATAACATTTGGAGCAACTGGCTCATCAGGGACAGGATGAATGGTTACCTGAACCGGAGCCGGAGCACTTTCACAGCCAGTGTTACTGTTATAGCCTGTTACGTAGAAAGTGACATCTGATGTAAGCGAATTGGTAATATAATTATTATTTGTGGTTAGCAGGGTTGATAATGCTGCATCATCATACCACCTTACCTCAGTAGTGTGAAGACCAGGGTATGCCTCCAGGGTAAATGAATTGGGTCCGCAATAAGAGGTATCCTGCACCTGTGGCACTTCAGGTATATCATAAATACTCACAAGAAAGGGTTGTTTTTGACCTTCACATCCTGTGATACTATCATAACCCGAAACAAAAAATAAGGTAGTTGTATCTATATAGCTTGTATATTCTGTACCTGTAAATACCGGACTTGAAAGCGTATCGGTATACCATCTGACAGTATTTGAGTTTATTGATAGCGGAACCTGAAGCGAAAAAGATCCAGGGCCACAAAACTCCATGTCATTTGTTATCACTGGTTCAGGAACAGGATTTACATACGCTGTTACTTTAACCCTTGGACTTACGCACTGGGAAAAAGAATTATAGGTAGAAACCCAGTATGAAGTGGTATTGGTTATGTTTGGCAAATGTATGGAGTCGGTAATGTGCATAATGGTAGAAGACAAAGAGTCTGCATACCACCAATTTTCTGTTCCATTAAGACCTGTTATAATTCTCAGGGTTCCTGAATCAGCGCCACAAAGTGAAATATCAACAGGGACAGGTGGGTTTGGGATCAGGTTGAATGTTATTTCAGCCGTATCTGTATTGTGCGGACCAACCGGACATGAGCCACTTGAAATACGCCATTCCAGGGTATATGTTTCTTCGTCACCGGAATTTATTTCTGCAAATGCTTTGGGATCATGATTATCTGGATCAAGTGTCACAATTCCGGGGCCACTGATTACTGTCCAGGTACCCATACCTGTATCAGGCTGCACAGCATCTAATTGAAGCCTTCTGCCACAAATGGCTTTATCCGGACCTGCATCTGCAGGCGATGGAGGTAGTCCAAAATCAACGAGTATGGTATCGCGTGTAGCACAAATTCCATTGGCAATGGTCCATGCAAAGGCATATTGTCCTTCTTCACCTGTATTTATTTGTGCCACCGCATTCGGTGTATTGGCATTTGGCAGAAATGAAGGCGTGGCTCCCACAGGTTTTGCTATCACACTCCAGGTACCGGTTCCGATATTTGGAACACTGCCTTCCAGTGAATCAGATTCATGCACCAGGCATAATTCCTGATCAGGGCCAGTCAGT
>JBEPXQ010000432.1:0-2644 GCA_041641835.1 Bacteroidales bacterium | reverse complement strand
AGTACATTTTTCCTGGTTAAGGTGAATACCGGCCAGCCGGCAAAAGAATACGACCTGCAGTTTGATAATATCAATCCACTTTAATGTGGCCCCAGTTTTCCCCGGAGCGAATACGATTAAGCTGTGTATGAGTAATGCCAAAGTTCCTGGCGATCTTATACAACTTTTCATGCCTGTCTTTAAGCATTTTCTTAATCATGATCACCTGCTCTTCAGTTAGTTTGGCGTTATACATCCGGTTCTTCTTGTAATTCGGATTAAGTTTTTGATGAGCAAACATGGTGGGGCGAGTTACCCAGCGAAGATTTTCAATGTAATTGTTGTTTTTATCAAAATCAAGATGAATAACGTGCTGCTGCTGGGCATCATCTTTTTCCAGGAATGAACTGGCCACCAGTTTATGGATATACCTGGTCGTCCGTCTCCCGTTTTTTAGTTTTACACTCAGACAATTATATCCTTTCAGCCTGCCGCCGTTTATAATATCACCGTCTTTTGAACTACGTTTGAAGCTCTTTATTCTGCCATAATTCGAGATCATATAATGCTCCTCAGGATGCAGGCCGACTACTTCCAGACTTTTCCATTCCTCCCCGGGAAATGCATCACCATAATTTTTTTTAGTACCCATAGATTTTTAGTTGAAGTTGCCGATTTTGACAAATTTAACTCATTTCATTATTTAAACCAAAGGAAATATGCTAAAAATGAACTTTTTAACATATGAGCAGTGCATGCTGCTCCTCCATGTTTGATCTACAACATCGTAATTTATCACCTAATGTTTTTTAAAACTTTAGATGCCGTCGGATTAGCCCACATGGCAGAAAATGAAATTTTTACCAGGTTTGAATATTGCAGATGTAAACTGCCAGTTAATATCTGGATGCAATATTATGTCTGAAGTTCTACTTGTACATTCAGTATTTGATTATTTTTGTGCTAAAAGTAGTTTTATGTTCAAAATATATTGGTTTTCAGTAATTATCCTGATTATTTTTCTGTCAGCATGCACTTATGAGGGCAGTCAGTCCGGTTCAGATAAAGCTGATGAGGTAAGATCAGCAAAGTACGATTCAATTCAAAAGGCCGAACTGGATTCATTAAATAGTATGAAGCAGAATGATACTTCTGGTGTTGCCTCTGATACTGCTGGCATGACAGAATAATGATGGTTGCATTTACCACTTATTATGCTTATGTTCGTGACAGATTTTCAAATAACAAAAGCCGTTTTATGAAGGAAAACAAATACACTGCAGGAAATATGGGTTCCGGCATCCGTTCCGATTGTTATGTGGAGGTACTGCCTGGTGATGAGCCTATTAAGATACACCTGGCAAGTAAAGTGGAAAAGCTGTACGGGTCACAAATCAGGGAATTGGCACACACTGTTGCTGCTCATCTTGACCTTGACAAAGGGCAGATCGTGATCAATGACACCGGCGCGCTGGATTTTGTTTTGGCCGCCAGAGTTGAGGCAGCCATTAAAAAAGCCACCGGTACAGACAAGAGTTTCCTGCCCCGGTGCAGACCTGAGAATACCAGGGCCTCTGCACGTGATCGCTACCGTTTTACCAGGCTTTACCTGCCGGGAAATTCTCCAAAACTTATGATTAATGCCGGCGTGCATAGCCCTGATGGCCTTATCCTGGACCTGGAAGATGCTGTGGCTCCCGATAAAAAAGAGGAGGCTCGCCTGCTGGTTCGTAATGCCCTGAGATGCCTGAACTTTTATGGTGCTGAGCGAATGGTTCGCATTAACCAGGTGCCTGCCGGACTGGCTGATCTGGAGTTTGTTGTGCCTCACGGCGTGAATGTGATATTGGTGCCCAAATGCGAATCAGCAGAGCAGGTCAAAGCTGTGGAACAGGAGATCCATAAGCTGAAAGAGCAGCATAATATAAGTCACGATATCTGGTTGATGCCGATTATTGAAAGTGCACTGGGGGTGATCAAATCCTGGGAAATTGCCACCTCATCTGAAAATATTGTTGCTATGGCGCTGGGGCTTGAAGACTACACAGCCGACATCGGTACACTGCGCACAAATGAAGCAACAGAGTCGTTTTATGCCCGCAGCCAGGTGGTGAACGCCTGCAGGGCTGCTAAGGTGCAGCCTATAGACTCTGTTTTTTCTGATATAGAAGATATGGAAGCACTAAGGCTGAATGTACTTCGGTCAAAAAATCTTGGCTTTGAAGGAATGGGATGCATACACCCCAGGCAGGTGGCGGTGGTACAGAAAGCTTTTGCACCTTCAGAAAAAGAATTGGAAAAGGCAATGAAAATCTGGCTGGCATTTGAAGATGCCAAAGAAAAAGGACTGGGAGTTGTGGCCCTGGGTTCCAAAATGATTGACCCTCCTGTGGTGAAGCGCGCTCAGCGACAGATTGATGTGGCCGTGAAAACAGGCCTGCTGGATAAAAACTGGATGAATGCATAAAAAAAGACCCTATGACAAAGAAATACGATAAGCTGGTTAAGAATGCCGCGGGAAGAATTGTCCCGGAAGAAATTAACGGTGAAAAGCATGTGGCTTTTCAGGGAGTGGGGAAATTCAGGCCAACAGGTAATAAGTACGGTCCGCCTATACCTACCTGCGCTGATTATCCTGATGATGGTGACAAGCGGTTAGCTTCGC
>JBEPXQ010000431.1:0-2651 GCA_041641835.1 Bacteroidales bacterium | reverse complement strand
CTGCCGTTGATTATGCAGCAGGGTTTCAAGAAACAGGTATAAAGCCAGGATACCGGTGCCGATTGTAATGAGTACAAAAAAGAAATGCATAGCAAACAAGGCAAATAAAAGGATATCCAGCAAAACATCTCCTATGGGTTTATTCAGAAGCAGGTCGGTTAATTCATTCATGGCTGCCTCCATAATATTTTAGTTCTATGTCATTGTATCTGCCCGGGCTTTTTATATTTGCTCTGCTTTCCGAAAGGCGGTAAAGGAAGTTGCTCAGTAGCTTTTGTTCCTTTTCTGACCCTGAAAAAGGTGGCATAAACGGGATCATCCGGTTGGTGTTGCCCACGATAACAAAGATGCCATACTGCGACCTGCCGGAAACCCTGTCGCGGATGTCGTTGATACCATTGATGCTGTGGCAGGCCGAGCAATTCCGATAGAAAAGATATGCACCCTTCTGGTGAGCCTTGCCCCTGTTGCTGTAATGGTTAAACCACCAGGAGTTCTTAAGCATACCGTTATCGCGGTAATAAGGCTGCTCTTTCAGCAGTACCTGGTTGGCATACATATAGCCGGGCATGAGATATGGACCGCGGATGAACTCACGAACTCGCTCAAACTGCACTACCCCGGCAATGATCAGAATAATGGAAGGCCAGAATAGTATCTTCATGGCTTTATATCTTCCGCTGATGCCGGATGCAATAAAAAGGATCAGTATTATTGCGGTTACCCCGAGCGCTACCCATAACAGGGATGTTTGCTGGGAGAAAAAAGTAGTGAGAAAGTAGTAAACAGCATGTGTTTTAAATGTTGACGGAACCACTGAAAAATACCATACACTGGCCAGTATCCATACCAGCAGTGAAACGCCGGTAATTATTCCGAACATTTTAAGTGCTTTTGAGCGGAAATCATTATCATATTTACTGAAGCTGATATATGCCATGGCTACGGTGCTTCCGATGGCTACAGCAAAACCGAGCCTTAGTATAAGCTGCGGAAGGAAGCTGGGATTGAAAAAGGCCGGGAAGAAATTACGATGCCAGGGCCAGCCATCGGAGGTGAGCATAAAGCCCAGTATGCCCGTGATAAGAAAAGCGGAAAGAAAAGCCAGCACTACATACCAGAATCCCAACTGCACATGCCGCTTCTTTTTTTCACCCTGCCAGGAATCCCAGGTGAAATAGTAAAATAGTAACACGATTACTTCCAGGGTGAATACGATCCATTCGATAAACCAGGGCCAGAAAAATACCCTCAGCATGCTTCCAATACCTGCAGGAGCAAAGGCGCTGGTAATAAACCATATGCCAACTCCTGTTACTGCGCTCACGCCGGTTATGATGATCACCGAGGGCTTTATGAGATCACGGGCTGTTTTCTCCCATTGCTTCCCGTGCCCTTTAAAGCCTTTATACTCGGCTATATAGATCATGGAAAGTAACCCGATAGCCACTCCATGACTAATGAGTACATGGATGATGGCATTGATGCCAATGGTCATGCCGTTGCCTATTTCCGGTACCTGATATATGGGAAATTCCATGATAATGGTTTTTTATTGTTTTTTCAGATCAGGACGTGGTCTTGAATTTACAAAAGCCGCAACATCCAGTGCTTCGGTTTTACTCAGCCGTGGATTACCTTTGGGCATATATAAATGGGTAAATGCTGCCAGCTTTGGTACTTCGGCCATGCCGGCCCCATTATTATAGGATCCGCTTCCCCATAGCGGAGGAGCGATGCGGGTGCCCTGCCCGTTGGTGCCGTGGCACATGCGGCAGTTTTTTGTAAATACTGTCCTGCCGGTATCCACGCGGGGCTCATGATCGCTTTTTATGAGTTTAAGCCCCAGCCAGGGGATATCAGCATAGATGGGTATATCTTTGGAAATCCAGTGGTAATAGGTCATGATAGCGGCCATTTTCTTGCTGTCGTGTGGGAGCGGCTTGCCGTTCTGGCTTCGCTGGAAACAGCCGTTGGTGCGGGTAACCAGGTCGGCGGAGAATTCCTGCCGGCTGCGGAATTTGGGATATTTGGCTGCGACTCCCACCAGTGAAAGCGTATGTTTTGCACGGCCTGCATCAAAGTGACAATTGGTGCAGTTTAAATCATTGCCCACGTATTCTGAGGCATATTCCTGGGTGTTGTTGATGATATTATACCCCAGCATCACTGCCTCGCGTATCTTTTCCGGGGCATCTTCCGGCCGTGGTGGATCAAATACCAGCTCATCTGTAGCAACTTCTGAAGTGGTAGAATAAGATATTTGTGCCTGTTGATCATCATTTGTGAAATCAACAAGCAGCGTTAATATCCATAGTACAATAGCGCCGGTAAATGCAAAAGCCAGTAAAAGGAGCGAACTATTCCTGATTTTCTCCTTCTTCATAAGAATTTAGTAGTTTTATGAGTATCTCAGTTTATTATTCTGAAGTTGATTGACTGCGGTATGATCCATCCCATCTGCGCCTTCTCTCTGCAGCTGTTAATTTTTAAACATATCAGAATAGTTATGGTTCAGATGCCCAAACAGCCCCCCTCCTCCACCCGACATTTCAGTTCGACGGGTATTTTTTTGACGCGGCAGCGGCAAAAATGTGACGGAGAAATCTCGTGGCGGTGGGGGAATAGTTCTGTAATGTCCCCCCCCGGCT
>JBEPXQ010000430.1:0-2655 GCA_041641835.1 Bacteroidales bacterium | reverse complement strand
GGAGCTTAGCCAATTCTATGTTTAACGCCGCAAACAATGGTACTTATGAAGATAATACCATACGTGTTTTCGGACGTTTTACACAGAGGTTCCCATCAGGCAGGGAAAGCAAATCGCTTGTCAAAAATGTCTATTACTCCATCCAGGCCGACTATTCGCAGTATAATAGCACTATACAGGACGGTGATCATCAGGACAATCTGTTTAAGTACGGATATATTGGTGAATATGATACTTATAAGGTGAGATCATATGAGCTGGGTGAAGATACCTTACTGGGATATGACAATATTTGGGTTCATAATGGTTTCAGGGATACACTTGTAACCTTTACACCTGGTGATGCAAACCCTAACATGGCCAGCTACACAGGGGCCTATTACGAGTTGTACGACCTGTACTCCGGGTTTTATGATAATAAAACACTGATCCAGCAGGGCCAGGGCCTTCTGAATGGCGAAACGCCCGAAAGAGTATATGGTTTATATACCAATCTTGGTACTCCTTACGGCGCTTATAGCAAGACTCTACGTCAGCAATACAGTATCAATGCCAACGGTTCAGCAGACGTGGGAGACCACGAAATAAAATTCGGTCTGCAGTATGAGCAGCGTATTGACAGATATGTAGGGTATGGTGATAACCCAAGAGTATTTAATACTAATGTAGGTGGTTTATGGACATTAATGCGACAACTTGCCAATAAACATATCCAGCAGCTTGATCTTAATAATCCACATCCGGTTTATGATGCCAATGGTGTTTTCCAGGATTCAGTTTATTATGACCGCCTTTATGATGGTGAAAATCAATCCGCATTTGATGCTGCAGTTCGTGAAAAACTTGGATTAGCCGTTGATGGACTTGACTGGATTGATGTGGATAATATGGATCCTTCTTTCTATTCCATTGATATGTTCAGTGCTGATGAGCTGCTTAACAGCGGTAATCAGTATGTGAATTATTATGGATATGATTACAAAGGGGAGTTATATGATACCAGGCCAAGTTTTGAAGATTTCTTTACAAAAAGAGACAATAATGGCAACTTTACACGTCCAATTGGCGCTTTCGAGCCTATTTATATGGCTGGATACATCCAGGACAAATTTGCATTTGATGACCTTATCTTTAATATAGGTGTACGTGTTGACCGTTATGATGCCAACCAGATGGTACTGAAGGATCCTTTCCTTTTATATCCTGCTAAAACTGTTGGTGAAGTGGAAAATCTAGGCGCTCATCCTGGAAATATGGGTGATGATTACATCGTGTATGTGGATGATTTTAACAATCCAACATCTATTCAGGGATATCGCGATGGTTCAACCTGGTACAATGCAAGTGGAACAGAAATCCAGGATCCCGCCGTAATTGAGTCAAGTACAGGTATTAACCCTTACCTGGTGAATCCGGATCAGAATCAGATTGGCGCTGATGCTTTCGAAGATTATGAGCCGCAAATCAACGTGATGCCACGTATCTCATTCTCATTCCCTATATCTGATGAAGCACTCTTTTTCGCTCATTATGATGTGCTAACAAAGCGACCTACGACCGGTAATCGAATGGATATACTCGATTATTATTTCATCGAAACCAGGGGCCAGAACGTTCTTAATAATCCGAACCTTGATCCTGAAAGGACTACTGATTATGAGGTTGGATTCCATCAAAAGCTAAATAACTCTTCATCTATTAAGTTTGCAACTTATTATCGTGAGATGAGAAATATGGTTCAGGCATTTCCTTATACTGGGGCGTATCCGATTAATTATATTTCATTTAGCAACCTGGACTTTGGAACAGTGAAAGGTCTTACAGTTTCCTATGATCTGAGGAGAACAGCAAACCTGCGATTCCGCGCTAACTATACGTTGCAGTTTGCTACCGGTACCGGTTCTTCTGCAACCACATCCTATGCATTGATCGCTTCAGGTCAGCCTAACCTCAGAACCACAAATCCGCTGAGTTTCGACCGTCGTCATATGGTGAAATTTGTAGCTGATTACCGCTTTGGTGGTGGAAAAATGTATAAAGGACCCACAATTACCCGCACAGTGACGGATGAAAACGGTGAGAAGAGAGTAAAAACTATTAAGGTACTTGAAAATACCGGTATCAACATGACATTTAATGGCGGATCAGGTAAACCCTATACCAAGCATGCAAAAATTTACTCAGAATTGCTTGGTGGTGGAGCCCAAATTATTGAGGGTTCTTTAAATGGTTCACGTCTCCCCTGGTCGTTTACCATTGATGCACGTATTGATAGGGATATCGTATTTGGAAAGAATAAAAAAACCTATCTCAATGTGTATTTCCAGATATTGAATGTGCTGGATAACAAGAATGTTCTTAACGTTTATAATGCTACGGGTAATCCGGATGATGACGGATTCCTGAGTGCAGCTGAATTCCAGCAGCAAATTCAAACTCAAAATGATCCTGAAGCTTTCAGAGACCTCTACAGCATTAGAATTAACAGCCCTTATAATTACAGCTTGCCAAGACGTATCCGACTTGGTTTGGCCTTTAATTTTTAATTCAACAGGTATAATATAAAACACTAAAGATATGAAGTATTTATTTCGGTTATTGGCTCTTACCATTGCAGGAATTCTTCTGATTCCTGACATGGGGATGGCCTATAAG
>JBEPXQ010000429.1:0-2661 GCA_041641835.1 Bacteroidales bacterium | reverse complement strand
TCAGGTATCAGAAAAGCTGAAAGCACAGGATGATTATTACGTGGATATTAACATCAGCAATTCCACCCCATCTGTAAACGAGCAAATAAGGGTGGATTACATCCTGAAATTCAAAGGCAGAAGCGGGTCCTTCAATCTATCGGGCATCAGAATACAACGACCTTCATTTGATGGCTTTAAAATTATCGACCAGGGTGGCAGTATGGATATGAATATGAATTTTGGTTTTGGCGGGAATGATAAGGATATGTCGCTATACCGGTATTCCTTTATACTGGAAGCCCGGAAAGAAGGCAGATTCACCATAGAACCCTTCGCTTACGTGTGGAAGAACAACACATATAAATCCGGAGAGCTAAATATCGTTGTAAGCAAGGCCGGAAAGGTAAAAAAACCTTCAGCATCCGGTGAAGATAAGGACGGGCTTAAACCGGATGATCTTTTCGCCCGGACCTTTGTAAGCAAAAACACAGTTTACAAAGATGAGCCTATGCTGGTTACCTACAAGCTGTTTTCCAGAAAAAACATCACGGGCCTGGAAGCAGATGAACTACCTGATTATGATGGATTCTGGACTGAAGACATAGACATAGGCGAGTTGAAAGTCCACCAGGAGCGTGTGCAGGGCGAAGTGTACAACGTTGTTACCATAGGCAAAAAACTACTGTTCCCGCAGAAATCGGGAAAGCTGGAAATCGGAGGCTTCAGCCTTAAAACCACCGTGAGTGTGGTAAAAACCCGCAAGCCCAGGAGCAGGTTCGAACAGCGGATGTACGGCAACAGGATACGTTATCGCGATAATGTTAGTAGAACAGTGGCCTCTCCTGCTGTTACGGTCACAGTAAAGGATCTGCCAAATAATGGCAAACCCGCTGACTTCAGCGGCATGGCAGGCAGCTACCGCATGCAGGTTGAGTTAACACGAGACAGCCTTGCGCTTAATCAGGCTACAAATCTGAAAGTAACCATTTCCGGGTCAGGGAATATCAAGCTGCTTGACCCTCCGGATGTAGATTTTCCACCTGATTTTGAAGTATATGACCCTGAGGTGGATGTGAATACCGATATCAGTGCCAGCGGCATGTCAGGTACCAAAACATTTGATTACGTGCTCATCCCGCGCAGTCAGGGTGAATTTAGCATCCCACAGATCAGTTTCAGCTACTTTGATATACTGAAACAAGAATATGTAACACTTTCTTCAGAAGAATTTACCGTGCTGGTGGGCAAGGGAAAGGGCGATGGTCAACCTGTAGTGCAATCCTACGGTAAGGAAGAAGTACAACGGCTGGGTACCGATATCATGTACATCTATAAAGCTCCCCTGCCCTTGCACCCAAAAAACAACTACCTGATTAATAGCTGGTATTTCTGGGTGCTTCTTTTGATCTTCCCGCTTTTACTGCTGCTATTCTATTTCATCCGGAGAAAAAAACGTGTTATTATGGCTGACGACAGCCTGATGAAAACCCGCCGCGCAACACGATTGGCGCGCAAACGCCTGAAGAATGCAAATGCGCTGAAAGACGAAGGTCGCGACAATGAATTTTACGAGGAGATCAACCGCGCTTTCCTTGGCTACATCAGCGACCGCTTTAATATCGCCTTTTCAGAAATCAGCAGGGAAAACATAGCAGAGAAACTGCAGCATTCACATATCCCAGAAGAGCACATCAGCCGCTCCACCGCCCTGCTCGACGACTGCGATTATGCACGCTTTGCTCCCGGTGCTTCCGGGCAAAGCATGGGTGAAATTTATGAGCGCGCTGTTAAGCTGATCTCTAATATTGAAAAAGACCTGAAATGAAGAAGCTAATAACCATATTTCTTGTTTTTACCGCCTGGTACATACCGGCCTATGGCAGTGAAACTACTGATTTAGTTAAACAGGCCAACCAGGCTTATGCTGATCAGGATTTCAAAAAAGCAGTGGCTTTGTACGACAGTGTAATGGCCACAGGTGTTGAATCAGCAGAGTTGTATTACAACCTTGGAAACGCCTGGTTCAGGCTGGATGAAATTGCCTCTGCTGTGTTATATTATGAGCGTGCTTTGCAGCTTGATCCTTCAGCAAATAGAATCAGGCATAATCTGAATTTTGTAAAGCAATTTCAAAAAGACGATATAGAACAATTGCCCGTGATGTTTTATGTAAGATGGTGGCATTCCTTAACCAGGCTGTTTTCTGTGAGGGGATGGGCCATTGCAAGCATCATTCTGGTTATGATCAGCTCTGTAATATGGATGTTTTTCATTGTTTCGCGCAGCCACGGCAGGCGACGGACAAGCTTCTGGGCAGCAACTGTATTCTCCCTGCTTTTCCTGCTGGTATTTTTCATAAGCCTGCGCAATTACAATCATTTGCAGCAGGAAAAGGATGCCATTGTATTTAAGCCGGTGGTTACTGGCAAAAGCTCTCCTGATGAAGCAAGCAAAGATCTTTTTGTTATCCATGAAGGACTGAAAGTGCATATAATGAATAAAATCGGCAACTGGTATGAAGTTCGACTGCCTGATGGTACTGTTGGTTGGCTTCCTGCTGAAAGTATGAGGGTAATCTGATGATGAAAATAGGATTGATTTCCGACACCCATGGCTATCTGCACCCAAAGGTGAAGGATTTTTTTAAGGATGTGGATGAAATATGGCATGCCGGATATA
>JBEPXQ010000428.1:0-2676 GCA_041641835.1 Bacteroidales bacterium | reverse complement strand
CGGCCTTTTTGACCTGACGATCATCAGCAAAATGAGGAAAATTGCTGTGGTTATGCACCTGCGGAAGCTATACAAAGGCACCCATTTAAAGCTGCCTTTTGTGTCCACGATGAGGGCCTCAAGCGTAACCGTAGATTCACCTTCAAAAATATGGCTTGAAGCTGACGGGGAATCTCTGGGCCACACACCAATGAAATTTGAGATTATACCCAGATCAATAAGGGTAATTATCGGTGATCACTGATCGTCGCTGTACCACTCCACAGCTGATGCAGCTGTTTCAAATAATTTAATGGAAAAAAGGGAAACATTATCCGGTAGTTTGTCCTTTACTGTTTCGGCAAATGCTATGATCATATTTTCACTGGTGGGCTGATAAGGCACCTCTATTATATTATCGAAACCGGTATATGCTTTGGCTTTTTCATCCATACATCCTTGCTTTACCATCAGTGCATGGTCATACTTATCAATAATTTCCCTGTTCACAACCTTCTTTAGTTGCTGAAAGTCCATCACCATTCCAAAGGATGATGTTTGCTCCTTAACGGATGGTATTCCTGCAACAGTTACAAACAGCCGGAAAGAGTGGCCATGTATATTTCTGCAAGGTCCGTTATAGCCTGGCAGAAAATGTGCCATTTCAAAACTAAATTCTCTGGTTATTCTGAGTTTGTTCATAGTTGTTAATTGTTAAACGCCAGCCTCATACCAGCAGGGTCAGTATCAACCACAACACCATCTTTTGCAACTAATTTCCCGTTTACAAAGGTGTGAGTTACTGACGATTTAAAAGTATGTCCTTCCAGTGGTGACCAGCCGCATTTATAATAAAGTGATTCTTTTGTTACTTCTGTCGGTTTATTCAAATCCACCAGAACCAGGTCGGCCCAATAGCCCTCTTTAATATATCCCCTGTGGCTCAATCCGAATAATCGGGCGGGATTATTTGCCATTTTTTGTACGATTTTTTCCAGCGACAATAATCCCCTGTGGAAAAATTCCAGCATAACAAGCAGCGAGTGCTGAACCATGGGCCCGCCTGAAGGAGCATTCATATAATTGTTTTGCTTTTCCTGAAGGGTGTGCGGGGCATGATCAGTGGCTATTACATCCACTCTGTCATCAAGGATTGCCTGAAGTAGTGAAATACGGTCCTGCTCAGTTTTTACCGCAGGATTCCATTTAATAAGGCTGCCCTTTTCTGAATAATCATTCTCATTAAACCAAAGGTGGTGTACACATACCTCAGCTGTAACCCGCTTTTGGGTAGGGTCCTCTCCTTTTTCAAACAGCTCCAGTTCCTTTTCAGTACTGATATGTAGTATATGCAGCTTCGCGCTGGTTTTCAGCGCAAGATCCCGGGCTTTTGAAGAGGAAAGGTAACAGGCCTTCTCACTGCGAATTACAGGATGCATTTTAAAAGGAATATTTTCTCCGTACTCATCCTGTGCTTTTTTCAGGTTTTTCCTGATGGTTTCCTCATCTTCACAATGGGTAGTGATAATGGTAGGAGAATTTATAAAAATACTCTCAAGTGCTTCCTGATCATCCACCAGCATATTTCCTGTTGAAGATCCCAGGAATATCTTTATTCCACAGTTTCTGGCTGTATCCAGATTTTTAATTTCCTCCAGGTTATTATTGGTGGCACCAAGGTAGAAAGAATAATTGGCATAGGACCGGCCTTGAGCCATAGCATACTTTTTTTCCAGCAAGTCAATGGTAATAGTTTGTGGTTTGGTGTTTGGCATTTCCATAAAGGAAGTAATTCCACCAACCACTGCTGCCTTGCTTTCTGATTCGATATCGGCTTTATGAGTTAAACCCGGCTCACGAAAATGCACCTGATCATCAATAATCCCTGGTAAAAGGTATTTTCCTTCTCCTTCTATAACTTCTGCCTGCTGTTCATAATAAGTTAGCGGGCTGCCCTGGGGAAGTATTTTAGCAATTTTCCCATTTTCAATGAATACACTACCCGGGTATTTGGCGTATTCATTAACTATTACTACATCTTTCAGGAGTATTTTTTTGTCCATACATCAATCTTTACAGCAAATCTGCCATAAAGTTCGTGAAAATCTTTCTGATAATTTAAAAGAGAATGTTATATAATTATTCTGGCTGGGGATATTTTTTAAACAGGCTTTTGATTTTCATACTGATAACACCAAACACAGCCTCTTTAAATATGGATTTATTCATTTTGGATTCACCCCTGGTTCGATCGGTAAAAATAATCGGTACCTCCACGATGTTGTATCCCATCTTGCTGGCAGTAAATTTCATTTCTATCTGGAAGGCATATCCGGTGAATCGAATATTATCAAGATCAATATTTTCCAGTACCTTGCGTGTGTAACACTTGAAGCCGGCGGTGGTATCTTTGATGTTTAATCCGGTAATGAACTGCACGTATTTGGAAGCAAAATACGACATCAAAACCCTTCCCATGGGCCAGTTAACCACATTAACTCCGGTAATATATCTGGAGCCTATGGCCAGGTCAGCATTCTGGTTCGCGCATGCATCATACAGTCGCGGCAAATCTTCCGGGTCGTGACTAAAATCGGCATCCATTTCAAAAACATAATCGTATCCCCTTTTCAACGACCATTTGAATCCGTGAATATATGCTGTGCCAAGGCCCAGCTTTCCCTTTCGCTCTTCAAT
>JBEPXQ010000427.1:2267-2683 GCA_041641835.1 Bacteroidales bacterium | reverse complement strand
GACAGACTGTTAAACTGAGGTTCTGCAAAAACCTGCTCCAGGCTTTCTCGGTAGTAATCATAGATATCACTGCTCTGATGCAGTAATTCATTTTTCCACACAACCGACATTTCACTGCCGGGCGCAAAACGCCAGTAAAACGACAGGTCAACATTAAAGGCAATGAAATTTATATCATAGTCCGATGATGCAGCATGTGCACTAAGCTCACCATCAGGTTGCAGTGTGAAATAATCGTGGTAATTTACCCTGGCCCAGTAATGCCTGGCACGCAGGTTAAAGCCGGTTTTCACGCTGATAATATATCTTGAGCTTATGGTATTGGTGATAGTCTGGGAATTTCTTTCCCCGAAAATAATTTCCGGTTGCTTGTAATCAACAAATCCACGCGTATTAAATGCTTTTTCAACGCGTGA
>JBEPXQ010000427.1:0-2257 GCA_041641835.1 Bacteroidales bacterium | reverse complement strand
GAAGCGTGGCGAAAGGCGAAACATAAACTGCTGCATATCCCACTGTGAAGCTCTCTCGTATTCGCTACCCGCATCAATGGCCAGGCGATCACTATAATCCGAAGAAACCCAGAAACCTGCATTCCACTGTGGAGGACGGTCAAAAACTGCATAACGAACCCTGGCCTCATAAAAGTCATGACGTTCCCGGGGATAGAATCCCCAGTATATGTTCATTGTAAGATAGTTTTTGAAGGTGTTTCTGCTGTTGCCATGGATATACAGGCTTGCATAGCGGCGTGGTTTATACAGCATCTGGTATTCAGCCATCAGGCTGGTGTACCAGTTCAGTACGATCCATTTCGGGTTCAGTACCCTGTACTTCAGCTCAACAGATTCTTCAATATAGTTATTGTTGGCCAGGTAACCCATATCATTGGGATCATAATCGTTGGATAATACTTTATGTTCCAGTTCAAACACGAAATTGCCTTTTTCCTTGTTCAGCTCCAGTTCGTAATGATGACCATATTCGGGTGATGAGTCACCGGTATATTTCTGGCTTAGCAAAGCCACCCCGCCTATGCTGTAGGTTTGTTTCCTGTTTTTCAGATTGAAGTCAGTTCCTGTTACATTAGCTGAGTAATTGTCATCAAACATAGATACATTGGTGTTCACCAGGGCCAGGTAACTATTGTTTGGCAGGTTTTGATCCAGCACTACCATATTGTAATTGGAAAAAGGCTGTGTAAGTATCTTCCTGCGCTCATCATGCGGCAGTTTAACAGTGGCATAGGTGTTGGCGGTGATGGCATTAAAAAAACCAATGCCAAGGCCCTTGCTGGTTCTTCCTGATATCTTGGTGGCATTTAAGAGCCTGGCTCGGTCAGGGTTTTTCACTATTACCTCGCCTGAATCCAGCCCATAGGCAACACGGGCATAGTCGCGGGGTGTGCCGCCTATCCTCCGTGTATAAAAGATATCACCTTTGCTGAATAGTTCAGTGCCTTCGGTAAAAAACTGCCGCTTTTCGTCATATTGAATTTCATAGGGTGTGAGATTCAGCACGATATCATCAGAAGTAACCTGCCCGAAATCAGGTATCAGGGTCATATCCAGGGTGAAGCTTTCATTAATACCATATTTTAGATCCATGCCGCCATTCCATGAAAAACTGGTTTCCTTCTCATACATATTAGCATAGGCTGACAAATAGGGCATAATAGAGAGCCGTAGCGGAGGTTCAATATTTCTGATTCCCGATATGGTTCCGTATTCAGTAAAAATGCTTCCGGTGCCTTTTTCCATGTCTGTCCAGGTGTCCCACTCACGGTATCTGCGGATGTGCCGCCACATGTTGAACCCCCAGAGCTGCTCTTCTTTTTGAGGAAAGCGTAGTGCTGACCAGGGGATCATGATCTCTGCTATCCAGCCTGAATCAGTAACTGCAGTGGCTGATTCCCACACTGCATCCCAGTTCTGATCCACACCGGCAGGGGAATACTTTTCGTCAGCCTGAAGGTTATCCGGGGTTACTTTAAAGGCATAACCGTTAAGGCCGTCGTTAAAAGGGAAAAAATCCAGAGAGATATGATCAGAATTCAGGTTGTCAAATTCATCACGCTGGCCCAGTTCACTCCTGATGCTGTCGGGATGAGGATCAGCCATATAGCAAGCGATATACAGCGCCTGATTGTCATACATTATCCAAAAATATGTCTCAAAGCTCGGCTGCCGGTGATTATAGGGTTCGAACATCCAGAAGCTATTCGCTCCGGGTGCTTTTTGCCAAAGGCTTTCAATTTTACCGTCAATTTCCGGTGGGCTGCCGGTTCTTATGGCACCGTAGTCTTTTTTCCCCTGCGAAAATAATAGCTGCGTACTCAGCAGCAAAAATAATATGGTGGTTGTTCTTTTAAATTTGCTGTTCATATTTAATGATTTAACCCATGCGGCAACTTTTATTCCGCAGGTTTCTTATCTTTATCATACCTGAAAAGGGAAACCAAAAATACTGAGAATTTTTCAAGCATCCACATTCCAGGGTTGGGAGTAGGAGATAGTGAGATGGTGAGATAGTGAAGTGGTGAGATGGTAAGATTGTGACAATCAACCAATCCCCCGAAAGCTATCGGGGCAATCATTCAATGCCAAAAAACCAGAAATCTTTGATTTAATAGTTTTTTGAGCATCCACGTGCGCAGGACGGGATCAAAATCTCAGATATGTTCACATAACCTGGCGATTACAGAAACCTTAAACCTTAAACCTTAAACCT
>JBEPXQ010000426.1:0-2683 GCA_041641835.1 Bacteroidales bacterium | reverse complement strand
CAGATGATATACATTTTCCTTATCATCATAATATTCTGATGAGGCCGGATCTAGTGCTATGAATACTTCTTTTCCGGGTTTGTATCCGGCTTCTTCAATTGCATGGATCACGATTTCGATGGCTTCCTCATTAGATTTGAGATTAGGAGCAAATCCCCCTTCATCGCCTACGTTGGTTGAATAACCTTTTGCTTTCAGAACTTTTTTAAGGTTATGAAAAATCTCGGTACCCATTTTCAGTGCATCAGAAAAAGAATCAGCTCCCACAGGCATGATCATAAATTCCTGGAAGTCGATACTGTTATCAGCATGTGAGCCACCATTGAGAATATTCATCATTGGGATTGGCATAGTAGTGGAGCCCACTCCGCCAATGTATCGAAAAAGCGGCTGGTTAGTTTCCTGGGCAGCGGCATGTGCACATGCGAGTGAAACGCCAAGTATGGCATTTGCACCCAGGTTTGATTTATTTGGTGTTCCATCCAGATCGAGCATGGCTCTGTCAATTCCAATCTGATTAGTTACTTCAAATCCTTCCAGTTCTTCGCGGATGGTATAGTTTACATTTTCAACGGCTCTGTTTACGCCCTTACCCATAAAATCATCGCCGCCGTCGCGCAGCTCCACTGCTTCATGAACCCCTGTTGAGGCTCCGGATGGAACGGCGGCACGACCGAAAGCACCAGCTTCTGTAATAACATCTACTTCTACGGTGGGGTTGCCTCGGGAATCAAGTATCTGACGGGCAACAATATCTACAATTCTACTCATAGCTTTAAAATTGGTTTTAATGATATACAAATATAAAAAAGCATTTGTTCATCGGGTTTAATTTATTGTTAACCAGATAAATCAGGCATTAAAAAAAGGACAAAGCATCACTGCTTTATCCTTTTTAATAATATTTCTCACAGTAAGCAATTCTTACTTGTCTTCCTGCTTCTTATTCTCCTCAGCCTTATTATCTTCGGCATTAGGAGCTTGTTCAGTTTTAGCTTCAGTATTTTCCTGCGGCTTCTGTTCAGTTTTTTGCTGATGCTGAGCCTGCGGTTGTGACTGTTTGGCACCACCGCCACCTCTTCGGCCACGGCGTGTTCTCTTCTTGCTGCTTGATTTTTCTTCTTTAGCTTCAAGCATAGCTTCATTATAGTCCACCAGCTCAATTATGCACATGTCAGCATTATCACCTTTCCTAAAACCTGTTTTCAGGATACGTGTATATCCACCCGGGCGGTCGGCCACTTTCACTGAGATTTCGCGAAAGAGTTCGTTAACTGCCTCTTTATCCTGAAGATAGCTAAATACCACTCTGCGTGAATGCATGGTTTCATTTTTGGCTTTAGTTATCAAAGGTTCCACATATCTTTTCAGTGCGCGGGCTTTTGCCACGGTTGTGCTAATGCGTTTATGTATGATCAGTGAAGTTGCCATATTTGACAACATCGACTTTCTATGTGCGCTTGTTCTGCTTAGACTGTTTATACGCTTTTGGTGTCTCATCGCTCCTTAATCCTTATCAAGTTTATATTTTGAAACATTCATACCAAAGGTCAGGCCTTTGTTTTTCACCAGTTCTTCCAACTCAGCGAGGGATTTTTTACCAAAGTTCCTGAATTTCAACAGGTCGCTTTTATTATATGAAACCAGATCGCCAAGCGTATCCACTTCTGCAGCTTTAAGGCAATTGAGCGCTCTCACTGACAGGTCCATATCGCTAAGATGTGTTTTTAGCAACTGGCGCATATGCAGCGAACCTTCATCAAATTCCTCGGTAACTGATTTTTCTTCATCATCCAGGGTGATCTTTTCATCAGAAAAGAGCATAAAGTGCTGGATAAGGATTTTAGCGGCTTCTTTTAGCCCATCCTTAGGATGAATAGAACCGTCGCCATTGATATTCAGCAGGAGTTTTTCGTAGTCGGTTTTCTGTTCCACACGGTAGTTTTCCACCTTAAAGCTCACATTTTTAATGGGCGTAAATATCGAGTCGATAGCGATGGTACCCACCGGGTCAGCGGAGGATTTATTCTCATCAGCCGGGCGATAACCACGGCCTTTTTCTATAGTCAACTCGATATTAAGGTTAACGGAAGGCTCCATGTGACAGATTTCCAACTCCGGATTCAGAATCTGGAAATTACTTAGGAAATTGTTGATGTCCCCGGCTTTAAAAACCTCCTGGTTTTTGATTTTAACGTTGACTTTTTCCTCGTCGTGTTCTTCTATTTGTTGTTTGATCCTGACTTGTTTCAGGTTCAGGATAATGTCGGTTACATCTTCAATAACCCCTTCGATGGTAGAAAATTCCTGTTCCACACTGTCGATCTTGATTTTGGTGATAGCAAAACCTTCCAGTGAGTTAAGTAAAATTCTTCTAAGGGAGTTACCGATAGTAACGCCGTAGCCCGGTTCTAATGGTCTGAACTCGAAGTTACCGTTAAAATCATCGGCTTCGTTCATTACCACTCTGTCCGGTTTTTGAAAATCTAATATTGCCATGAATCCTTGCTTTATTGCGTTTAAACGACAATTACTGATTACTTGGAGTACAACTCGACGATGAGCTGCTCGTTAATATTCTCCGGGATTTCCTCTCTTTCAGGGTAGTTCAGGAATTTACCTGCCATTTGATCATCATCCCATTCCAGCCATGAGTGCTTGTTGGAACGATTTGCGAGCGCAT
>JBEPXQ010000425.1:0-2693 GCA_041641835.1 Bacteroidales bacterium | reverse complement strand
TGATCATGTGGATCACCAGGGAATATATAATAAGGACGCCCGGCAATATTCCCACAAGCTCCGCCTGGTGAAAAGAATAGTATAGTAAAATCGGGCGTCTGTTATTTAATGTATGATAAGCCGCTCTGTGCTGATAACATCACCGGCAGCTGCGGTGAATCGCAGAAGATAAATGCCTTTACTCAGCCCGGGTTGCAGTTTTGCGTTACCGTTTTTTACTTCCTTTTGATAAACCAGTTTTCCTTCTGAAGAATAGATACTGATTAGTCCTGGCTTGTTAATTCCGGTACTGACATTCAGAATATCTCCATGCTCCAAAGGGTTGGGCATGAGGCGAAGGTCAGTTTTTCGTCCGAAATTGATGGTGATGATTTTTCCAGTAGAGGAGGTGCCGTCAAAATCTGTCTGTACAAGCTTATAGTAATTAATGCCTTCTGCCGGATTCCTGTGAAGATAACTGTAGTTCTCAACCTGGTTGGTATTGCCGTTTCCCGGTATTTCTGCTATACGGGTGAATTCGCTGTTTCCGTCAGAGTGAAAAAGAGTAAAATGATCATTGTTGATTTCTGATGCGGTAGCCCATAGCAGGCGGGAGCAGCCATTTTCTTTGCGGCCTTCAAACCTTATCAGCTCTACCGGATACGGATCATTGTCGGGTTGGGCTACGTCCGGATAATCTTCCTGGGGCACCGCTGATGCATCTGTGAGATTAATATAAAGTATTACGTCATTATAATCCTTATCTGAATTTGAACCTACCTGCAGCTGATCATCCCAGCCAATCACATACTTATTTACAGTAGAATAATAGGCGATGGCGTTTTGTTTGGAGTTTACCTGCGTTGAGCCGTCATCATTCAGGTCATAGGTGCTGTAGAGATGTTGCGCTGATGAGTTAACCTGGTTTATGGTACTGTTATTCCAGCCGTCTGAAATAAGGAAAAACCCTATAGTGGTTCCGCTATGAAAAGTACCCATATCCAGGGTGGTGCCCCTGCTCATCTGCGTGTTATCTATATTTGGAAAAACCACGTGCAGGTTTAAACCGGAAGCTGATGAGGGAGGACTACCGGTTGAATAAGTGTAATAACCCACTGAATTCTGATAACCCGCATCTTCTGTTACATAGGTGAGCGAAATACTGGTGCTTGCTTTAATATCCAATCCGCCGTGTGTTGGATTTAAAAAGTGGCTGTATGGCCCCGACAGGTTAGGCGAAGTGAAAACACTCAATAATTCTGCAACCTCTCCGTCACTTACTGTAATGCTGCTGGCATTGGACGGTATGCCGTTGCTGCTTACTGGTTCATATATATAATTCTGAGCCCTAAGGGATATAACTACAAGCATACAGCCCAGAAAGGTGATGATCCCGGATATTATTTTCATGATAACAGTTTTTTACACGCAAGCACAATATTAGGTAAATTTCTGCTGAATAAAAAGAACTATTATGTATTATTTTTTTAAAGACTGCCTTGGGTTTGAAAATGGAGGAAGCATACCCGAAAAACACAGCTGTAAGGGTGAAGATGTAACTCCTACCCTGAAATGGGATGAGCCGCCAAAGGAAACCGTAACTTTTGCCCTGATAATGGAAGACCCTGATGCTCCAGGAGGAACTTTTCTTCATTGGGTTATTTACAATATCCCGGCCGACACCCGGGAGTTGAAGGATGTTGCCACTCTGCAGAAAAACCTGGAAAATGGTGCTATACAGGGAGAAAACGACTTTAACCGGATAGGATATAATGGGCCGTGTCCCCCGGAAGGAGAGGAGCACCGCTATTTTTTCAGGCTGTATGCCCTGAAAAAGAAGCTTCCTCCTGAATCTGCTAACAGCATTGAAGAATTCTATGGAGCGCTCAATGGTTTTGTTATTGAAAGATCAGAATATATGGGGAAATTCAGGAAATAAACACAAAACTGCTCTGCGGGGCAGTTTTTTATTTCTGATTATGCCTGCTCCCTTTATTGAGTGGATCCATTTTTTCTTTTCTTCAGCTTTTTAGCAAGGCTGTCATAATCCAGGTAATAAAGGATCTTTATAGACAGACTGTTAAACTGAGGTTCTGCAAAAACCTGCTCCAGGCTTTCTCGGTAGTAATCATAGATATCACTGCTCTGATGCAGCAGTTCATTTTTCCACACAATTGACATTTCACTGCCGGGAGCAAAACGCCAATAAAACGACAGGTCAACATTAAAGGCGTTGAAATTTATATCATAGTCTGATGATGTAGTATGTGCACTTAGCTCACCATCAGGCTGCAGCGTAAAATAATCGTGGTAATTAACCCTGGCCCAGTAATGCCTGGCACGCAGGTTAAAGCCGGTTTTCACGCTGATAATATATCTTGAGCTTAGGGTATTGGTGATAGTCTGGGAATTTCTTTCCCCGAAAATAATTTCCGGTTGTTTGTAATCAACAAATCCGCGTGTATTAAATGCTTTTTCAATACGTGATTCCGCGGTAAGAAAAACCTGATCATTTACCCTGAAGCGTGGCGAAAGGCGAAACATAAACTGCTGCATATCCCACTGTGAAGCTCTCTCGTATTCGCTACCCGCATCAATGGCCAGGCGATCACTATAATCCGAAGAAACCCAGAAACCTGCATTCCATTGTGGAGGACGGTCAAAAACCGCGTAACGCACCCTGGCCTCATAAAAGTCATGACGTTCCCGGGGAT
>JBEPXQ010000424.1:0-2697 GCA_041641835.1 Bacteroidales bacterium | reverse complement strand
TTTTTGAGTTCGGGATTGTCTGGCTTTGCATGCATGCCAAGAATAACAGCGTCAATTGATCTGTTGATCCTTGTGGCATCCCAACCCTGATTGTCCGGTAGTAAACCATATTTCTTCAGCCGTCCGGCTGAGGGTTCAAATATCTCATCATCCGATCCGCTAATGGCATGTCCCTGTTTTTTAAGGGCAATGGCCAGGTTATGCATAGCACTGCCACCAATAGCAATAAAGTGTATCCGCATATGAAATTATTTTGGCTGGTTGTTTTTTTCTGAAATTTCAGAAGTTTATTCAAAAGCAAAAGTAAACATCAATTCTTTTCATTGGTTATTTTTGTAGAAAAACCTTAGCTATGAAATTACACGCTGTGAATGCAGAAAACTGGAAAATGGATGGCGGTGCCGTATTTGGTGTGGTACCGAAAGCCATATGGCAGAAATTATATCCAGCAGATGAGAACAATCTGCTGCCTATGAAATCAAGATGCCTGCTTATAGAGGTTGATGATCGTAAGATATTAATAGATACCGGCATGGGCCGTAAGCAAAATGAGAAATATTATAAGTACAAATATCTTTTTGGTACAGACGAACTGCTGCTTAACATCAACAAACTTGGATATATGCCCGAAGAAATAACCGATGTTGTTTTTACGCACCTGCATGATGATCATGTAGGTGGAGCAACAAACTTTAGTGAGACAGGTGAGCTGGGCTTTGCATTTCCTGAGGCCACGCATTATGTCAGTCGTGAACAGTATGAATGGGCGAGAAATCCTAATTCACGGGAGGCTGCATCCTATTTTGAAATGAATTATGTACCGCTGGAGAAGGCTGGTAAACTCCAGCTGCTTGAAAGGGAGCAGAAAGATATTCTCCCGGGTATTGATCTTAAATTTTTTGATGGACATACCAGGGGGCAAATGATCCCTGTGATAGACACGCCCAAAGGAAAAGTAGCATTTATGGCTGATTTCATCCCTTCAGTAGCTCATATACCGCTGCCTTACGTGGCAAGTGTGGATGTTGAACCCCTCAAAGCACTAAAGGAAAAGGAAGAGTTTCTGAAAGAAGCTTTGAATGAAAATTATACCTTGTTTTTCGAACATGACTATTATCACGAATGCTGCAATCTGAAAGAAACCCCAAAGTGTATCAGAGTAAATAAGACATTTGAAATTGCTGATCTGGGTATGAATTCTTAGTGAGATTTAATAATTTTGCTATTTTTGTTTCCATAATAACAGGAATGCAAAATGACAACAATGATTGAACTAACAGCGCTTAACGAGCAGTTTATCAGCCAAAAGCCTGAGGCTGTAATCTCATATATACTGGAAAACTTCAAAGATAATATAGTTTTTTCCACCAGCCTTCAGGCAGAAGACCAGGTGGTTACAGATATGATCTGCCGCAAAGATAAAGAAGCAGTTACATTTGTTACCCTTGATACAGGGCGTATGTTTGAAGAAACTTATGATGTTCTGCACCGCACCAACAAACGTTACGGAATCAATATAAAAGCTATGTTCCCCGACAGGGAAAAGGTGGAGGAAATGACCTCAAAAAAAGGCATCAACCTTTTTTATGAAAGTGTGGAGAACCGTAAACAGTGCTGTCATATCCGAAAAACAATACCGCTGATCCGTGCACTGCAAGGCCATGATGTATGGATTACCGGGCTCAGGAAATCGCAATCAGTTACCCGTAAAGATGTTCCTATGGTGGAATGGGATGAAACTCATCAGCTGGTTAAGGTAAACCCGCTAATAAACTGGGATTTTGATGATGTGTGGGATTATATCAAAAAGCATAATGTTCCATATCATAAGCTGCACGACAAGGGCTATCCCAGCATTGGCTGCCAGCCCTGTACACGTCCGGTGGCTGAAGGGGAAGACATACGCGCAGGCAGATGGTGGTGGGAATCACCCGAAAATAAGGAATGCGGCCTGCATATTGATAAGCAGGAATCAGATGATTAGTCGAAAGTTGTTAGGGGAAACAAATTCTTAAGGTGACTTAATGAAAATTCTATATGAGCTTCACGGGTCTTATTTTATAAAATATTACACCCTCACAGCTGATAAAGACTTATATACATGGAAAACGAGTGCGTTAGCGGTTAATGATTTTTTAAAAATCATTGATTATCATTAGTCATTATATTTAGAAATTATTTTATTTTTGAAAAAATTTAGTTGGAAAATCAAAGACTATGATGAGAAAAATTACCACAGGATTTTTGCTGATCTTCTTTTCACTTGGCCTATATGCACAAAATAATCCGGAATATACAACCCTGAGATCATCAGGGGAGATTCCCCTGGATTTTCTTACCGTCAGTGAAGAGAACTTTGAAACTGCTGCAGAAACCCATATCAAGGATTCTGACAGGCGGCGCACAGCAAAATATAAAGAAACCTACCTTGCAAAAAGCAACTGGTTTATAAACCGGCTGTTGCGCGGTGGCTCAGTCATGTTTAATGATCCTGTTACCCAGTACGTACGTGATGTGGCAGATTATGTGCTGCGCGATCATACAGACATTCGGGATCAGCTGCGGTTTTATACCGCCAAGCATGAATCAGTAAATGCTTTTTCTACTGATGCCGGGGTAATCATTTTTAATACAGGCTTGATAGCTCAGCTTGAAAACGAGGCTCAGCTTGCATTCGTAATAGCTCATGAGATAATC
>JBEPXQ010000423.1:0-2701 GCA_041641835.1 Bacteroidales bacterium | reverse complement strand
AAGCCGCCCTGATTGTGAGATTGTGAGATAGTGAGATGATGAGATGATGAGATGGGGAGGTGGTGAGGTGGTGAGGTGGTGAGATGGTGAGATGGTGAAGTGGTGAGATGGTGAGGTAGTGAAGTGGTGAGATGGTGAGATGGTGAGGTGGGGAGATGGTGAGATGGAGAGGTAGGGAGATGATGAGGTGGGGAGATGGAGAGATGGAGAGATGGTGAGGCTGGAATGACATAAAAAAACGCCATCCCGAGCTGGAATGGCGTTTTGTTATGATTGGTGTTTTCTTATTTCAGCTTGTCCGCAACGGCTTTGAAGGCCTCGGGGTTATTCATGGCCATATCGGCAAGTACCTTGCGGTCGAGCTCGATATTGTGCTCTTTGAGTTTACCCATGAACTGTGAATAGGACATTCCGTGCAGGCGTGCGGCAGCATTGATACGCTGTATCCACAGCTTACGGAAGTTACGTTTTTTGGCTTTACGGTCGCGGTAGGCATACACTAGTCCTTTTTCGTATGCATTTTTTGAGACGGTCCAGACATTTTTTCTGCGACCAAACTGCCCTTTTACCGCTTTGAAAACTTTCTTTTTCTTGGTTTTGGCAGCTACTGCATTTACTGATCTTGGCATAATTTACTTTTTTTTGCATTAGCGCCCGCTTTTGGTTGAGCAGGTCTTACGGCTAATGTCAAATTAAACACTTGTTTTACTTAAGCAACATACGTTTTACATTCTTAGCATCGGCATCATCCACCACGCTGAAGTAACCGAGGTTACGTTTACGTTTTTTGGATTTCTTGGTAAGAATGTGACTCTTGTATGCGTGCTTTCTCTTGATCTTACCTGAGCCGGTGATTCCAAAGCGTTTTTTGGCTCCGGCTTTTGTCTTCATCTTAGGCATTTGAGTACTGATTTATATTTATATCAACTATTTGGTTTTCTTTGGAGAGATCATCATGATCATGCGTTTACCTTCCATCTTAGGCAGGCTTTCCACCTTTCCATGCTCTTCCAGTTCATCGGCAAATTTCAGGAGTTTATATTTTCCCTGGTCTTTGTAGATGATGGTACGGCCTTTGAAGAACACTTCGGCTTTTACCTTATTGCCTTCGGAAAGGAATTTTTTAGCATGATTGAGCTTAAAGTTGAAGTCATGATCATCGGTATTGGGCCCCATACGGATTTCCTTTACCTGCACTTTAGCTGTTTTCTGCTTGATCTCTTTTTCTTTCTTCTTCTTTTCGTAGAGGAATTTTCGGTAGTCAATGATTTTACAGACCGGCGGGCTGGCTTTTGGTGAGATTTCCACCAAATCGAGCTCCTGCTCTTCGGCCATTTCCCGGGCTTCTTCAACCGGGTATATTCCCACGTTCACATTTTCGCCGACCACGCGCACCATTGGCGCTTTGATCCTGTGATTAACGCGGTAAGGTTCTTCTTTCTTTCTGCGAAAACCTCCTTTTTTTGGTCGTCTCGGTGCTATAGTTCTTCCTCCTGTATTTTGTTAAACATCCAATTCTTCGTTGATTTTATTTTTGATGAAACCGGCAAATTCTTCCAGTTCCATTGTTCCGATATCGCCTTCACCCTGTTTTCTTACAGAGACTTTTCCGCTTTCCGCTTCTTTCTCCCCGATTATCAGCATATAGGGGATTTTTTTCACTTCTGTATCCCGTATCTTTCTGCCTATCTTTTCGTTCCGGCGATCAATTTGGGCGCGAATATCGTAATTTTCCAGCAAAGATAAAACTTTTTCTGCATAATCATGATATTTTTCGCTGATTGGCAATATCATAAGCTGATCGGGTGTGAGCCATAGCGGGAACTTACCTGCTGTATGTTCCAGAAGAACAGCCACAAAGCGCTCCATGGAACCGAATGGCGCACGGTGGATCATCACCGGACGATGTTTCTCGTTATCTGTACCAACATATTCCAGCTCAAAACGTTCAGGTAAATTGTAATCTACCTGAACAGTACCGAGTTGCCATGAGCGCCCCAGGGCATCTTTCACCATGAAATCGAGCTTGGGGCCATAGAAGGCAGCCTCGCCGTATTCCACTACGGCATTGAGTCCGCTCTCTTCGGTGATCTCCAGAATGGCTTTTTCAGCTTTATCCCAGTTTTCATCCGAGCCGATGTATTTTTCCTTGTTATCCGGATCGCGCAATGAAACCTGTGCCACATAGTCTTCAAACTTCAGGGCCTTGAATATTTTCATGATGATCCGGATCACGCCCTTAAACTCCTCTTTCACCTGATCGGGTGTGCAGAAGATATGAGCATCATCCTGAGTGAAGCCGCGTACACGGGTAAGGCCATGCAGCTCACCGCTTTGCTCATAGCGGTAAACAGTACCAAACTCGGCATAGCGCACGGGCAGGTCACGGAAAGAAAACTGTTTTGCATTGTAGAGCTCGCAATGGTGCGGGCAGTTCATGGGCTTTAGCATGAACTCCTCCCCTTCATTGGGTGTCTTGATGGTCTGGAAAGAATCCTCGCCATACTTTTGATAATGCCCTGATGTTTTATACAGGTTTACATTACCAATGTGGGGTGTTATCACCTGCTGATAGCCGGCTTCACGCTGTAGTTTTTTCAGGAACTGCTCCAGGCGCTCGCGCAGGTCGGCTCCTTTGGGCATCCACAGAGGCAGTCCGGGACCAACCTTTTGAGAGAAAGTGAATATCTCCAGCTCCTTG
>JBEPXQ010000422.1:0-2705 GCA_041641835.1 Bacteroidales bacterium | reverse complement strand
CTGTCCGTGTGGAAAGGCATTGCACAGGATGCCATCGTGATGAACCTGGATGACCTGCTATGCGTGGGAGTTACGGATAATATCCTTCTTTCATCCACCATCGGTAGAAACAAAAATCTCATCCCTGGTGAAGTCATTTCTGAGTTGATCAATGGTACAGAGGAAATTCTGGCTGATCTTCGCGAGATGGGCGTAGGCATTTATCTCACCGGAGGTGAAACCGCCGATGTGGGTGACCTGGTGCGAACTGTTATTGTGGATTCTACCGTTACTGCCAGGGTAAAACGCGACCAGATAATAGAAAACAACATCCGCGAGGGTGATGTTATTGTGGGCCTTGCCTCTTACGGTAAAGCCAGCTATGAGGAAAAATACAACGGCGGGATGGGGTCGAACGGCCTTACTTCAGCCAGGCACGATGTATTCAATAAATATCTCGCTGAAAAGTACCCGGAAACATTTGACCCTGCCGTGCCGGCAGATCTGCGGTACTCTGGAGGGCTGAAGCTCACGGAAGCTACAGGAATTGAAGGTATGGATGCAGGCAAGCTGGTGCTGTCTCCTACCAGAACTTATGCTCCTGTTATCAGTGAAATTCTGAAGGAGTATAGAAATGAAATCCATGGAATGATCCATTGTAGCGGGGGGGCACAAACAAAGGTGCTGCATTTTATTGAAAAGCTGCATGTGATTAAAGATAATATGTTTGATGTACCACCACTTTTCAGGATCATTCAACAACAATCAGGAACCGGCTGGCGTGAAATGTACCAGGTATTTAATATGGGCCATCGCATGGAAATTTATGTGGATGGTAAATTTGCCCAACCAATGATTGATATTGCCCGCTCCTTCGGTATTGATGCCAGAATAGTGGGGCGTTGTGAAGAATCTGATAATGCTGAAGTAACCATCAATTCTGAAAAGGGAACTTTTCATTATCTCAAATAAAAAATAATATACCAATACAACCCAGCCCCAAAAGTAGAATCGAATTTGGACTTTACGGCAGGGAATCAAATAAACAGAAAAAATGCTGGATAAACTGCAAGAATTCAAACAACAATATGAGGAGATCGAGCAACAGATGAGCGATCCGGAAGTGATTGCTGATCAGAAACGCTTCATCAAACTCAACAAAGATTATAAAGACCTGCGGCCTTTGGTTGAGGCTTACCACGAGTATAAAGAATTGCTGAGCAATATAGAATCAGCAAAGGAGATCATCAAAACGGAAAAGGATGAAGAATTCGTAAAGATGGCCAGGGAAGAGCTGCAGGGCGATAACAAGCGCAAGGAAGAACTGGATGAAGAGATAAAGTATCTTCTGATACCCAAAGACCCTCAGGACAGTAAAAATGCTGTGATGGAGATACGCGCCGGAACCGGTGGTGATGAGGCCGGGATTTTTGCCGGTGATCTCTTTAGGATGTATTCCAAATACATCGAATCCAAAGGCTGGAAGATGGATGTGATCTCCAATACAGAAGCTACCCAGGGAGGATATAAGGAAATTATTCTCAATGTGGAAGGCGAAGATGTATATGGCGTATTAAAATATGAATCAGGGGTGCATCGCGTACAACGGGTTCCTCAGACTGAAACCCAGGGTAGGGTTCACACTTCAGCTGCTTCAGTGGCAGTACTGCCTGAAGCTGATGAATTTGATGTGGAGGTGAAAGAATCTGACATCAGGAAAGACACATTTTGTTCCTCAGGCCCCGGCGGACAGTCTGTTAATACCACCTATTCCGCGGTGCGACTAACACATGAGCCCACGGGTATCGTTGTTTCCTGTCAGGATGAGAAGTCGCAGATAAAAAACCTGGCTAAGGCCATGAAGGTGCTGCGCACCAGAATATATGAGATGGAATATCAAAAATACATGGATGAGATTGCCAGCAAACGCAAAACCATGGTTTCCACAGGTGACCGTTCTGCCAAAATCCGTACCTATAATTATCCGCAGGGGCGCGTAACTGATCATCGGATAAATCTTACGCTCTATAACCTGCAAAACATCATCGATGGTGATTTGAATGAGGTTATCGATAAGCTGCAAACTGCCGAGAATGCTGAAAAACTTAAGGATGCAGTTGGTTAAAAATAGCGATTTGATAATTGATCCTAATTGATTCAAGTAAAGAAATATTTTCAGATAAAATAAGAATCCTGTTATGAAAAAGTCAGAGTTAATCAATATCATTAAAGAAAAGCGATCATTTTTGTGCATTGGTCTTGACAGTGACATGAAAAAAATACCTCAACACTTGATGGATGCTGAGGATCCGGTTTTTGAATTTAATAAACAGATCATTGACGCTACCATTGACCTGGCGGCAGCCTACAAGCCGAATATTGCCTTCTACGAATGCCGTGGTGCGGATGGCTGGCGCACGCTCGAAAAGACTATTGATTATATCAAATCCAAAGATGAAAAAGTATTCACCATAGCTGATGCTAAAAGAGGTGATATTGGAAATTCCTCAAAGTATTATGCAGAAACATTTCTATCGCCTGAAAAGCTCAACTTTGACAGTGTTACAGTGGCTCCTTACATGGGCCGCGATTCTGTGGAGCCATTCCTGCAGTATGAGGATAAGTTTGCAGTGATACTCGCCCTTACCTCAAATCCTGGTTCAGCTGACTTCCAGATGCCAGGAGAGCCGGCAGCTGAACAACAGGAAAGGCCGGAATTTGACTAC
>JBEPXQ010000421.1:0-2717 GCA_041641835.1 Bacteroidales bacterium | reverse complement strand
GCCTTGCTCTTGATGTTGAGCCAAAGGTTCTTCTCCACACGCTTAATCTCATCAGCTTCAGGATCAGTATTGATTTTTTCAATGATCCCGTCTATCTTTTCCAGTTCCAGGTCAATAATATCATCCATCATACGCTGGGCCCGGTGCACATCCTTTTTAAAGCGGTCCCAGTTAAACACGGCCTTATCCTCAAAGGGGTTGTCCACATAACCATAGAGGTTAATGGCCAGAAGACGGCAGCTGTCATAAGGGCAAAGCGGAATTTCGCCACACGGGTTAGTGGAAACGGTTTTAAAGCCGTGATCTTCGTAGCGGTCTGGCAATGACTCCCTGATCACTGTATCCCAGAAAAGAATGCCTGGTTCAGCAGACTTCCATGAGTTGTGTACAATTTTCTTCCATAGCTTAACAGCATCAATCTCTTTTTTATAGATTGGCGTTTCTGAGTCCAGGGGAAACTGCTGAACAAATTTCTCTTTATTGAGCACCGCGCGCATAAAGTCATCGGTAAGTTTTACAGACACATTGGCACCTGTAACCTTACTGGTATCCATCTTGGCATCGATGAATTTCTCAGAATCAGGATGTTTTATGGAAATGCTCAGCATAAGTGCTCCGCGGCGTCCGTCCTGGGCCACCTCGCGGGTGGAATTGGAATAGCGCTCCATGAAAGGCACTATGCCTGTTGATGTAAGTGCACTGTTTTTTACCGGGCTTCCTGACGGCCTGATCCCCGACAAATCGTGACCCACACCGCCACGACGCTTCATCAGCTGAACCTGCTCCTGGTCAACTTTCATAATTGCACCGTAAGAATCTGCATCGGCATCATCGCCAATCACAAAGCAATTGGATAGTGATGCCACCTGGTAATTGTTCCCTATCCCGGCCATGGGGCTTCCCTGCGGTATAATTCTTTCAAAATTACGCACCGCCTGGTAAATTTCCTCTGCCGGCAAAGGGTTGGGATACTTTTGCTCTATCCTGGCAATTTCATTGGCAATGCGATGATGCATGGCATCTGGGGTATCCTCATAGATGTTCCCGTCGCTGTCTTTTAAAGCATATTTGCTCACCCACACATTTGCAGCAAGGTTATCACCCCCGAAATATTCTGTTGATCGTTCTACTGCCTCCTCAAATGAATAGGTGACAACTTCCTTCTGCTCTGTAATATTCTTGCTTTCTTCATTAGCCGTGGCTACTACCACTTCCATTTCTTTATTCATGCCGTCTTGTTGTTTTTCTTCCAGCGTCTTTTCACGCGTTTGCTTGATCTTTTCGTAAAAATTGTCTTGTTCTGTTTTTTTATCGCTTTCCGATAAATCCAATGCTTTAATACCCGAGAATAAATCGTTACTCATGTTGCATGTGGTTTTAGTGAAATACAAAATACCCTACTTTACAGGCCTTTCCCCCTGAAAAGAATTGTCTTTTTCGACACCACTAAATTAAATCAGAATTTTCCTTTTTCCAGTTGGATTTATCAACATTTACTGCTGTTTTTTCAACGACCCGCCGCTAACAACTGTCTGTGAGAACCTAACGTAACCCCATAAATAAAATATAGGGTTAGCTGCTGATTTGCCGCTTATTACACATTGCGTGTTTTTTTAACTTCCTGATACAAGTAAGATAAGACCGCAAAAAAATACTTGATTTTTTTAAAAAAACACTTTTGCTTTCCCATAAGAGGGTGATTTTTTAACAATGCCCACTGATTGTTCATTTTCAGCGAAAAATCAATGACCAGCGAAAATTTTGGCATGCAGCAAAATCCGCTTAAGACAGGTAATCCGGCAGCATCCATTATTAAAGTTCCGTTTTTTTATCAATAATCCGGCACTGAAGAAAAAAGCTGTATAGCTTAATGCATGGGACATCCAGGCTTAACTGTTAGTATCTTCATTAAGAAGTTGAAAACTTTTTAATGAAGTCGCGGTTAATTGATCCTGAAGATTAGCGAGCATGGAACGCCAAAAATCTTAATTTTGCAGATGTTATGGATACAAAGCGACAAGACAAAATATCGAGCCTGATACAACGGGCCCTTGGAGAGATCTTCCAGATGGAAACGCGTCACATCTCAGGTGGAGCAATGATTACCGTTACTTCAGTGAATGTTTCACGCGACCTGGGTGTAGCCAAAGTTTACCTCAGCCTTTTTGCCACTGAAGACAAAAAAGCCCTGTTTAACAAGATACAGGATCATAAGTCTGAGATCAGGGGGCTGCTTGGCAATAAGGTTGGAAAACAGATCCGCAAGGTACCCGATCTTAAGTTCTACCAGGATGATGCTCTGGACCAGATCGAGCGTATTGATGAACTGCTGAAAGGATAATGAAATCAGATTTTAACCTTCCGAATAAAATATTATATCATGAAATATGATCCGATAAAAAGAAGCCTGGGCAGCTTTTTCAATCAATCGCCCGGCATGCGCAAGCTCTTTTACCGTTTGCTCGACCTGTTGTTGCTGCGCAGCTGGCATGTGAAAAAAGAACTGCGGCAATGGAAAAAAGACAAAGGCGATGATGTGAACATCCTGGATGCAGGCTCCGGATTCGGGCAGTACGACTACGCCATGACACGTATGAATCCCAACTGGAACATTAAAGGCATTGATGTTAAAGAGGAGCAGATTGAAGATTGCAACCGCTTTTTCTCTAAAATTGGCCGTTCAAATGTGAATTTCGAAGTAGCGGACCTTACCATGT
>JBEPXQ010000420.1:0-2719 GCA_041641835.1 Bacteroidales bacterium | reverse complement strand
GCCAGTCCCATGTACACCGATCTCTATCATGTAGTTCCCTCCGATGGTTACGACAACGGCATCAGAGGAAACTATCCATACGGGGAGACCAATTCGGCCAATTATGCCACAGCCAACGGATCAAAACGCGGCAGCAACATTGTTGGTTCAGCCTACACCGGGACAGTTTTTGAGCCTGCAGATATCTACAAAGGAGACTTTGCCCGCATCTATTTCTACATGGCCACGCGCTATGAAAACCGCATTGATGGCTGGGAAAACAACGCCTCCTATGCTGATGCCATATTGGATGGCACCAGCTTTCCCTGCTACGAGCAGTGGTTCCTGGATATGCTGGTGCGCTGGCACCTGGAGGACCCGGTGAGCCAAAAGGAAATTGAGCGCAATGATGCGGTTTACAATGTCCAGAATAACCGCAATCCCTATGTTGATCATCCGGAATATGTAATGAAGGTATGGGGAAACGCCATCTCTGTTAAACCTGAGCCAACGGCCTATCCTTCCGGCTTCTCTGCTTCCGCCGATGGCGGCAACACCGTTGAGCTAAGCTGGACTGATGCAGCCGGCACAGTTTCCCCTGATGGCTACCTGCTGAAAGCTAACCTTACCGGCAACTTTTCCACGCCTGTGGATGGACAAACACCTGCTTCCGACCCAAACCTGAGCGACGGACAGGCGGCCGTATTTGTGGCACAAGGAGTCCAGGCACATACTTTCTCCAGCCTGGATACATCCACCGTGTATCATTTTAGCATCTGGCCCCACACCAATCAGGGAGCAGAAATAAATTACCGCACATCTCCTGCAGCGCCCTCCGACACTGCACTTACTGGTGGCGGTAGTACTTCTGTTGATGCCGGAAAACAGAAATCCTTTGTAAGCCTTAGGCTCTTTCCGGGTGAGATCAGGATACAGAGCCTGCAGCCGGATAAGCTGGACGTTATAATGTTTAGCTCAACCGGGCAGCTGATCGGTAACTGGGAAAGCCGTAATTCAAATATGCGCCTAAGTACAACAGCCCTGCCTGCCGGTCTGTACATTATAAAAATATCTGCCGGGAAACAGCAAGTGGTAAGAAAGCTGGTTCTTGAAAAATAATAGTTCTTTTAGCAAGGTGGTTATTAATGATTACCTCTTTGGGGGCTAAACGTATTAAAAATTGAACACCCGGCCTTCACCGGGTGTTTCACTTTTTAATAGGATGCTCATGCTTAACCTTCATTTAAAACAAGAGGCATCCTGAAACCCATCATTTTTTGTAAATTTGTAATCCTTTTTTGATAACCAAAAAATAATTTAATATGACACGTAAGATTTACAGTCTGATGCCTTTACTGCTCACAGTGGTGGCATTTACCCTGGGTAATATACTTAATGCCCAGAATGTCTTCTGGACAGAGGACTTTTCCACGGGAACGCAGTATAGCGTTACCCTGGGAGCAGAAGGAAACGATGGCACTAGCGATTATTTTATGCGCACTGACGGAACGGATATCGGGAAATCCTATACCGGGGCAGTAGGTTTTTTCTTTGCCGGTCAGGATATTGATGACAGTGGCTGGAGCGGAAGTGCAAGCCCTTCTCAGCTTACCTGGACAGGAATAGATATTACAGGAAAATCAAGTATCGAGTTTACAGGCCTTTTTGGTGAAGCTTTCGATACGCCTGGTGATATTGATGATGCCGATTATCTGTATCTGGAGTATCGTATTGATAATGGCACCTGGGATACACTGATCGCTTTCCGAAACGACGGTAGCCAGCACAATACCAACTTCTGGGAAGATACCGACCTGGATGGAATCGGTGATGGTATGCTGATTTCTGATGGTACCCTGCATTCCTTCACCAAAACCATCAGCGGAACAGGTTCCCTCTTGGATCTTCGTTTTTCTGCTGCTATAAACAGCGGCGACGAGGATTTCGCCATCGATGAATTTCAGCTTAGTGCTGCCGGCGGTGGTGTTAACATGAACTACCTGTGGAATGAAGAATTCGCTCCTGATCTGAGCGGTGTGGATACAGTTAATGTTACCGGACCTCAGGCATGGGAGCATGCTAACTTTGGTAATGATAATAATTGCTCCAAGATGACAGGTTATGCAGGTGGTGCTGTTGTGAACGAAGACTGGATTTTATCACCTTCCATGGACCTCACCAATTATGATTCTTTGCTGATGGTTTTTAGTGAAGCTATCAATTACGGTGATTCCATTGATCATTTCCAGGAAGTATATGTCTCCACCGATTATAATGGTGATCCGGCTGCAGCAAACTGGACAGAACTGACGGTTACCAGCCGCAGTAGCGGTTCGTCATGGAGCTTTTTTGAAGTGGATACCATCGACCTCACTGGCTACACAGGTAATCCTAATGTAACCGTAGGCTTTAAATACACCTCCAGCAACGTAACTGCAGCCACCTGGGAAATTGATTACGTCCATGTTTTGGGACATGCATTTGCGGTAGTTCCTTCTGTTTCCCTCTCAAAAACTTCTGTATCAGGGTTGGATTATCTTGAAGGTAACGGTCCCTCAGATCAGGATACCATTACCGTAGCAGCTACAGATATTATTGACAGCCTGATGCTCACAGTGCCCGCTTCTTTTGAAATCAGCATGAATGCTACTACAGGATATGGTGACACAGTGGTTATTGATGATGTGGCCGGTGTAATCGCGTCCACGGATATTTACGTACGCCTGAAGAACGGGCTCAT
>JBEPXQ010000419.1:0-2721 GCA_041641835.1 Bacteroidales bacterium | reverse complement strand
GTTTCTTAGCTGCAAAACGTTGTGGCACATTTCCACATACGGATTTAAAATTATATAGATAAATATCCAGTAGATTAAGATAATAACTAATACATAACCACTATGATGAAAAAGCGAATTATATTTAATACGTATATTATTCTGATATTTACTTTCCTTGTTTCATGTGAAGGGATGAGGTTTTCAGATGGATTCGTTTTAGACAAAGATACTCATCAACCAATCGATAGTGTAAAATGTACAGTAACAGAAATCCCAGATCATGTTTATACAGATAGTTCAGGTCATTATGAAATTGACGGAGCCTTTGGCGGATGTATGTTTGGTTGTAAGGATATGACTGTGGAATACGAAAAACCAGGTTATAAGACTAAAACTGAATTAAACCCTGGGAATGCAACAATTTATCTAGAGAAAAAATAAAAAAACGTGCTACAATATATAGGAATATGAGCGCCACGCTCCCGTATAGTTATAAGAACCCGGCCTGCCCCATGGAATCATTTTTTATTCCATTCGGGGTTTACCCCGTTGAATCTTTTCTTATTCCATTCTTGTTTACCCCGTGGAATTTTTTTATTAAATTAATTGAGCTTATTCAGGCTCTTTAAGGTCTGAGCTATTGGGAAGAAGCTGAACAGGTAGCCATCATAACGCGATATGTAAGCTTGCTTACCACCTTTGCCAGGAAATCCTACCTGAAGATGGCGGTAAAAGGCTTGTCACCGGCTTTAACATAGCTGCGGAACATGGCAGTGGTATTGAATTCCATCACGATATTGCCGGACTTATCCAGGGAGACAATGCCTCCTGAAGCATCAAACCTTTCCTTCAGCACTTTGTGAACAACTTCCCGGGCAGCACTGTCAAGGCTTTGATTTTTATAGCGCACACGGGCGTGGATATCATGAGCCACGGCATTGCGGATGAAGTATTCCCCGTGGCCGGTGGCTGATACACCGCAGCTGCGGTTATCGGCATAAGTACCCGCACCAATGATGGGTGAATCACCTATCCTGCCCCATTTTTTGGCTGTCATTCCACCGGTTGATGTGCCGGCAGCTATGTTGCCGTTTTTGTCGAGTGCCACCGCACCAACAGTACCGTGAACAAACTCCTGCAGTTGCTATTTCCGCCGGCGGGTAATAAAATAATCCTGAGAAACGGTATCCAGCTTTCTTTCCGCGGCAAATTGATCGGCACCGTCTCCGGCCAGCATCACGTGTTTTGAGTTAAGCATTACCTCACGGGCCGCGAGTATGGGGTTTTTAACATGCCTGGCACCGGCAATTGCTCCTGCATTCAGGTCGTGCCCGTTCATCAGCGAGGCATCCAGTTCCACAGCTCCGGCTTCGGTGAGCACCGCCCCTTTGGCAGCATTAAATAAGGAATCATCTTCCATTACCATAATAGCTGCAATAACAGCATCCATGGCTTCCCCGCCTTCATCCAGCACTTTTTCACCAGCTGCCAGTGCTTTAGCGAGTGCCTGCCGGTACTTCACACGGCTTTTTTCCGGCAATAGCTCCGGCTTTATATTTCCGGCACCACCGTGGATTACAAGGGCATAGTCCGGTATCTGAACCTGATGTATAGCATGGGATTCTTCCGCCTGATTACGATGGCAGGAATATACCAGTATGCTAACACACAGCAATATAGCAACATTTAATAAAAGCTTCATAATGATATGATTTTGGATAAAGATAAGGATTTGAGGTGAATCCTGAGCCAAAAGGCTTACAAGTGTCCTTCAAACAGGCTTTTCACGTCAATAATTCCCAGCAGGTGTGATGAGAACACCAGTATAACCACGATCATCACCCAGCGCACAAATCCTGCACCGCGTGTTATGGAAAGTTTTGACGCGGCCAGTGCCCCGAACACATTCCCGATGGCCAGGATCAGACCGTATTTATAATTTACTTCATTATGCAGCATAAACACCAGCAATGTAAACGGAGCATACATCAGAACAATCAACACTTTAACGGCATTGGCTCTCACCAGGTCGTATCCGGCGCTCATCACCAGGCTGGCCAGCAGGAAATACCCGATGCCCACGTGCAGGAATCCGCCGTAAACTCCCATCAGGAAAAACAAGATATACTGCCAGAAAGTAATTTTCCTGTTTTGCAGATGTGCCTGGCCATTCAGCCATTTCTGGGGCTTATAGATCACAAACGCAAGCATAAACAAGATGATGACGCCAATTACCTTCTCAAAAATATCCTCGGGCAGGGTAGTAGCGATCCGGGCTCCAAGCAGAGAGCCTATTATCACCGGGATACCAAGCCGGAGACCTTTTTTTGTATCCAGCACGTGATGGTGACGAAAAAAGGATACAGAAGTAATGGTTTGGATGGTAACAGCTATCCTGTTCGTTCCGTTGGCAATATTTGCCGGCAGCCCCAGCAGCATAAGCGCTGACAGCGAGATGAGCGTCCCTCCACCTGCCAGTGTATTAATAAAACCTACCAATACACCTGAAATAATCAATACCGCAACTTCCAGCCAACTCATAGGACAAATTTAGTGAAATATAGAGATCATTTACCCGGCAGTTTCCACACATCCCTGCCCACAAAATGCACTACCAGAAAAAGAATAAGGATACCCGCCGGGAAGAGCAGCCAGGAAGAGATGCCATAGGCAGCGGGAACCGTACCTATTAAAATAGAAACAACGCCCACCGTAAGCGCGTAGGGCAATTGTGTTCTT
>JBEPXQ010000418.1:0-2723 GCA_041641835.1 Bacteroidales bacterium | reverse complement strand
ACTATCAGTAATCAGAAAATCCTTAAACCGGAGGATGTGTCCATAAAAGATATTAAACGTGAAGAAAGAATGAAAACAGGACGATTGAAACCACCTCATGTAATGTAAACCACTTTAAAGGCATCAATCAGAATAATAAAAAGAACACATGAGCAAAACGGAAGTAACAGATTTCATAAAACAGCAATTCAGTGATGCGATCATTCGCCGCCAGCAAACTGTGGATGATATCCCCACCTGGTGGGTAAAGAAACAGCGGATTACTGACGTTTGCCATAAGTTGAAAACCCATGAAGACTTCCGGTTTGCCATGCTCTACGACCTCACGGCCATAGACGAACGCGAGCGCAGCTTAGAAAACGGAAGTCCGCAGGGTGAATTTACGGTAGTTTACCACCTTATGTCGTTCCAGCTGAACCAGGATGTCCGGTTAAAATTGGCACTTAAAGACGGGGAAAGCCTTCCCTCGCTCACAGCCATCTGGCCTGCTGCCAATTGGTATGAGCGGGAGATCTATGATATGTTCGGAATTCGTTTCGATGGCCATCCACATCTAAGCCGGATATTAATGCCTCCCACATGGAAAGGTCACCCGCTGCGCAAGGATCATCCTGCCAGGGCTACCGAAATGGAGCCATTCGATCTACCGGATGATAAAATGGAGGAGGAAGAAGAAGCCCTGCGTTTTCATCCTGAACAATGGGGAATGAAGCGCGAAAGTGACGACAGCGACTTCATGTTCCTGAACCTGGGACCACAGCACCCCGGAACCCACGGGTTACTGCGCCTGGCACTGCAGCTGGATGGGGAAGATATAGTGGATATGGTGCCGGATATCGGTTATCATCATCGTGGGGCGGAAAAAATGGGAGAGCGCCAGAGCTGGCATACCTATATTCCTTACACCGACCGTGTGGACTACCTGGCCGGAGTACTCAACAATTTCCCGTATGTGCTGGCCGTGGAGCAAATGGCCGGCATCAAAGTACCGCAGCGCGCCCAAACCATCCGTGTTATGATGGCCGAGCTGTATCGCATCATTAGCCACCTGGTTTACCTGGGCACCTTCTGTCAGGACCTTGGTGCCATGTCCCCGGTATTTTACATGTTCACCGACAGGGAAAAAGCTTTTTCCATTACTGAAGCCATCACCGGGGCACGCATGCATCCAAACTGGTTTCGCATTGGCGGTGTGGCGCAAGACCTTCCAAAAGGATGGGATAAGCTCATCCAGCAATTTATTGATTACCTTCCCAAAAGACTCAAATTATATGATAAGCTGATGCTGAAAAACCGCATCTTCAAATCCAGAACAAAAGGAATTGGGGTTTATACTACGGAAGAAGCCATTGAATGGGGTGTGACCGGCCCCGGACTGCGGGCCACCGGCTTTGAATGGGATTTTAGAAAAAAACGCCCTTACTCAGGATATGAGAATTTCGATTTTGATGTTCCTACCGGTACAAATGGTGATTGCTATGACCGCACACTGGTGAGGGTGGAAGAAATGCATCAAAGCCTGAAGATCATTCAGCAATGTGTGGATAATATGCCCCAGGGGCCTTACAAGTCGGAAAATTCACTGGCAATGCCTCCAGTCAAAGAAAAAACCATGGAGGATATTGAAACGCTGATCACCCATTTCCTGGGTGTGTCCTGGGGGCCGGTTGTACCTCCGGGAGAATCATTTTTCAGCATAGAATCATCCAAAGGAAATATGGGATATTACCTGATAAGTGATGGTGATACCACATCATACCGCACAAGGATCAGGGCACCCTCATTTCCGCATATACAGATGGTCCCGTACATCAGCCGGGGCTATTCTGTTCCCGATCTGCTGGCCATACTGGGAAGCGTGGATTACGTGCTGGCAGATATTGACCGGTAGTTGAAACAGACACAGAAAACATTATGTTATCTGAAAAAGAAATAGAAGAAATAGAAGCAGAACTGCAGAAACTTCCCCGGCGGGATGCCGGTGGCCTGGAAGCCCTGCGCATCGTACAAAAGCACCAGCGCTGGGTTTCGGATGAAGCAGTAAAAGATATTAGTGATTTGCTGGGTATGAGCCCGGAATCCATCGACAGCCTGGCCACTTTCTATAACCTGGTGTTCCGCAAGCCTGTAGGCAGGCATATTATTCTAATCTGCGACAGCATCACCTGCTGGATAAAAGGTTATGATAATATCGCCGCTTTTTTATCTGAATACCTGAATATTAAAATGGGAGAAACAACATCCGATGATCGTTTCACCCTGCTTCCCACTGTATGCCTGGGCAGCTGCGACAAGGCACCTGTAATGATGGTGGATGATGATCTGTACACGAATCTTACCACAGAAAAAATCACAGAAATACTAAAGGATTACGACTAAGATATGCACAAACCGCTAACCGGCAATATAAGAGATGACGATTCGCAGCTTGAGCTGAAAGGCTATCAGGCTACAGGAGGCTATAAAGCCGTGGAAAAAGCTTTGAAGGAAATGTCGCCTGAAGATGTTACTTCGGAAGTGAAAGATTCGGGCTTGCGCGGCCGTGGCGGAGCAGGTTTTCCTACCGGGATGAAATGGGGGTTTGTGCCCATGGGTGATAACGCACCTGAAATCAAATATCTGGTAGCTAATGCTGATGAAATGGAGCCCGGCACCTTTAAGGACCGCCTGCTCATGGAAAAGAATCCACATCTGCTGATCGAAGCGCTTATAGTGAGTGCTTA
>JBEPXQ010000417.1:0-2724 GCA_041641835.1 Bacteroidales bacterium | reverse complement strand
TGTCCGCGACTGGTGTATTTCCCGTCAGCTATGGTGGGGGCAGCGCATCCCGGCCTATTATACTCCTGATAAGGATTTTGTGGTGGCTCAAACCAAAGAACAGGCGCTGGAAATTGCACGGGAAAAATACAATCCTGAGCTTAAGCTGGAAGACCTCAGACAAGATGAAGATGTACTGGATACCTGGTTTTCATCCTGGCTATGGCCCATTTCTGTGTTTGATGGCATCAGGAAACCGGATAACAAAGAAATAGGCTATTATTATCCCACCAATGACCTGGTGACAGCACCTGAGATACTGTTTTTCTGGGTAGCCCGGATGATCATGGCTGGCTATGAATACCGCGACGAAAAGCCATTTAAGAATGTGTACCTTACCGGTATTGTCAGGGATAAGCTGGGAAGAAAAATGTCCAAGTCGCTTGGTAACTCCCCTGACCCTATCCGCCTGATGGAACAGTATGGAGCTGATGGAGTGCGCATTGGTATGCTGCTGACTTCACCGGCAGGAAACGATCTGCCTTTCGATGAAAGCTTGTGTGAACAGGGACGGAATTTCAGCAATAAAATATGGAATGCCATGCGCCTGGTGAAAGGCTGGGAGGTTGATGATGCGCTGGAAGCACCGGAAAATAATAAAGTGTCAGTGCAGTGGATGGAAAACCGCCTGATGCAGCAACTGGAAACCATCGAAGATCATTTTGGCAAATTCAGAATTTCTGATGCACTTATGACAACTTACCGCCTCATCTGGGATGAGTTTTGCTCATGGTATCTGGAGATGGTGAAGCCCGCCTATCAAAAACCAATCGACCAGTGGACGCTCAACAAAACCACCGAACTGTTTGAAAAGCTGATGAAGATACTGCACCCTTTCATGCCGTTCCTCACCGAGGAAGTTTGGCACCTTCTGAGGGAAAGAAAGGATGATGAGTCTATCATGGTGGTTGAAATGCCCGATGTACAGCCTTATGATAAAAAGATGTTGGAGCGCTTCGGCTTTGCACGTGAAACTGTGATGGCAATGCGTAATATCCGCAATAGCAAGAATATACCTCCCAGGCAGCCACTGAGCCTTTTCGTAGTAGGGAATCAGCAGAAAACAATGGGGTTGTTTGAGCCGGTGGTGAAAAAGCTGGCTAATCTTGACAAACTGGAATTTGTGGATGGTACGGTAGAAAATGCGCTGCAGGTGCTTGTTCGTTCTACTGAAATGTTTGTGCCTATTGATGGAGCTGTAGATAAAGAAGAAGAGCTGGAAAAACTTCAGAAGGAACTGAAGTATCAGGAAGGTTTCCTGAAAGGTGTGATGAAAAAGCTGGGCAATGACCGTTTTGTGAATAATGCCCCGGAAACTGTGGTGAATAAGGAAAAACAGAAAAAAGCTGATGCCGAGGAAAAAATCCGCCTGATAAAAGTTCAGATAGAAAAACTGAAGTAAAAAGTATTCGTTATCCTGTTGCTTTTTCTGGCTTTACTTTTAAAAATCATTTTGTAGAACAAACATTCTTATATGAAATCCTTAGACCCGGTAGTATTTGAATTTCTGTCTGATTTACGTGAGAACAACAATCGAGAATGGTATCATGAGCACAAGAAGATTTACCAGAAGGCCAAAGCCTCTGTGGAATCTTTTATCGATTACCTGATACCGGAACTGATAAGCCTGAACCCGCGATTTCAGGGGCTGACAGCAAAGCAAACAATGTTCCGCATTTTCCGCGACATCCGGTTCAGTAAAGATAAAACCCCTTACAAGACTAACTTTGGGGCAGTTATAGCTCCAGGGGGGCGCAAAAGCAAATATTCAGGACTCTATATCCACCTGGAACCTGGCAGCTCTATGATCGGTGGCGGAATTTATCATCCGCCGAAAGAAGTACTGGATGCCGTTCGCAAGGAGGTTTACTATAATGGTGATGAGCTTAGGAGAATTATTGAAGATACTGAATTCAAAAATTATTATGGTAAGATCAGCTCCATGGGTGACGAGCTGAAACGCCTGCCTAAAGGGTATGATCAGGATGCCCCAAACCAGGACCTGTTAAAAATGAAAACACTCACCGCCATGCATCCGCTTTCTGATGAGCTGCTGATGTCTGAACAGGCGATACCTGAAATTGTGAAGGCATACAGGATTATACAACCTTTCAATTCGTTTTTTAATGAAGCCATAGATATGGCAGAAGAAAACTAAGTAGTTAAATCTTCAGAAATGTTTAATATTAACTAGGTAATATTTCTTATATTTGCAATATTAACTAGTTAATTTTATGATACGCGATATTTTTCTTCTTCAAAATCCATGGAGAACCGACCCTGGTCACGAGTTTAAGGTTAAGAACAGGAAACTGTTAGGTTATCTGGAGGCTCAACTGCATAATGAATTAATGATCGGGTTACTGGGTAGTCGCCAGGTCGGGAAAAGCTCATTACTGTTTTTGCTGATCAAAAGATGAAAAAGGTTCCCTTTCTGCCATTGAAACAAAGTGGAGTGATAACAAGAAGCCAAGAGCTTTTAAAACGCTATCGCAACATTATCCTGATATGCTTAAGAAAGTAGTGACAAGAGACGATTTCATCTGACATTTATCCTTGAAAAATATGTGTCAGGGTATTCATGCATCTAATATTTCTATCTTTGCAGCTCAAAACAGTAAGCTAATATGAAGATCAGTGGTTTTTCAATGGTTAAGAACGCGGATAAGCTGTATTATCCCATTC
>JBEPXQ010000416.1:0-2730 GCA_041641835.1 Bacteroidales bacterium | reverse complement strand
TAAAGTAATGCTGCAGCATCTTGCGAAAACCTTCAGCATCCGTATTGTGGCCCTTCAGCTTAAATTGATCTTGTGTACGGATAATTTCGATTGTATTCACCGAGCCAATTGCTTTTGCTTCTTCGGAGATATCATCAAGCTGTTTTAATATGCTGATTTTATGTGGTATGGTCACATTCAACCCCAGTAAATGAGGATTCTCCCTGACAACAGCCTTTAGCTGTTCAGGCTTTTTAACGGGAAAAAGCGCATAGCGGGCATTGGTCAGGCCATGCTTTTCAAAAATCTTTTGAAACAGTTCCGGGGATTTTGAATGCCCCAGCGGATAGCCGGTGAGCCCAGCCAGTATCATACTTCCTGTTTCTTTTCGCTGTATTTTTCAATGGCCCAGATAAGGACAAAGCCAATAGCCATCCACATCAGGGCGTAAGCTACTTCCGGGGAAATTTCCGGCAGATAACGTTCATAGCCAATAACTATAGGTTCGCCGTGCCGGTCGAGTTTCAGCGCGCCTGCTTCCTGCAGAAATACTTCATTTTTCCAGGGCCAGACAATGGCCAGTGATCCAAAGATAAATCCGGAAAGAACTGCCAGGGTGTTGTCTTTCTGGTGCTTGAAAATCCATGCCAGTACATTGGAAAATGCCACTATGCCTGCCACAGCACCCACACCAAATATCCCAAGCAACTGCAGGTGGTTAACAATTTCAGGATTAGCAGCAAAAAAATCAAGGTTTCCCTGCGCCAGTTCTTTGATAGAGGTGGAAAGGGAGTTGACAGAAGTTACCATCAAAAGCACGTAATTTCCCATCAGCATCAGGATAAAAGATCCTGATAAACCGGGCAGGATCATTCCACTCATGGCAATCATTCCGCAGATGAAAACATACCAGTAGCTTTCATTCTGTTCGGCATGGGCAAGAAATGACATTCCAAACCCGATGGCTGTACCTAAAACCAGCATGATGATCCTGTCGGCCTGCCATTTTTCAATTCTTCTGGCTATAAAAATTACGGAAGCCAGTATAAGACCAAAAAACAACGACCAGATAATGATGGGCTCATGCTCCAGCAGATATTCAAACAAGCGGGCAATGGAAAACACGCTGAGGATAGCTCCCAGAAACACAGCCACAACAAACACCAGGTTGGTGTGAAGGGCAAACTTTTTCCATCTAAAGGTGAGCAGGTATTTGAGTGCCTTCAGATCAAAAGACTTAAGGGAGTTTATAAGTTCTTCATAAATATTGGTTATAAGGGCAATGGTGCCACCGGAAACTCCGGGAATGACATTAGCGGCACCCATGCCAAAACCTTTCAATATCAGCACGAAATAATACCAGGTATGTTTCATGTGATCAGATGTTGGAGGATTCTTTCATTTGCTCGGGCAGGAACTGAAAGAAGGTGTCCCCACGCAATCCCAGGCGCAGTGTTTCCAGCGCTATCACTTCATTAGGGGCAATATTACCCAAGTTTACATTGGCACCGATTTCCTGGATAAACCAGGCTTGTTGTGATTTTTTAGGCGCTTCCCACATGATCTTTTCCGCGGGCACGCTGCTGATGATCTTGTTAACCAGAGAAACATGCGCATTGCCGCTGGGGCGGTATATGCCGACTGTTCCGCTTTCGCGGGCTTCAGCAATAACAATTTTTGAGCCGGCTTCCAGCTCGGTGTTCATCATACTTATCCATTTATTGGGAGCTATGATGATCCCTTCCTGCTTGGAGCCCACTTCTGAAAGAACAGTGAAATCTTTGGAGTATTCTTCAATCCAGCTGAGTTTTTCATCGTGATCCACAACTATGCTGCCATCGGATATCTCTAAAGCTGTCAGCCCGTATTCTTCAATAACCTTTTTATACTGATCCCTGATATCACGAACCACGTATGCTTCGAATAAGGTGCCTCCAAAATAAGGAATGATGTTGTTATCCTGATAAAGCTTGATCTTTTCTTTGAGGTTGGGTGTAACAGCTGAAGTACCAAAACCAAGCTTCACGTAATCGATCAGGTGTCCTGCAACTTCAATGAGGTCTTCGGATTCTCTAATGCTTAGTCCTTTATCCATAATCATGGCAATGCCTTCTTTTCTCGGCTTTGAAGGTCTCTCCGGCACAAACGGTAAGTTAAAATTCATATTTATAGGGGATTAACTGTTCTGATAATAAAGTTTTGCTTGTTCAATCAACTGGAGGATACCGGGATGCTCCAACAAGGATTCATCCAGGCTGAGGAATTCGGTATGTTTTTCATAATCCAGGAATAAGGCTTCCTCCAGAAAAGCCAATCCCTCTTTTTCGCTTTCACTTGTGAAGAAATAAAAACTGATGCGATACAGCAGTGAAGCATTGTCAGGGAAGCGGGCGTGAGCTTCCAGCAATATGTCAATGCCTGCATTTATGTCCTCATCCTTCAGCGCGGTAACTTCTGCCAGGTCCATCCACGCTTCATGGTCATCTTCATTAAGTTCTCTGGCACGCTGATAAGCAATGGCAGCCATTTCGTAGTCCTGTGTGGCTTTGCATATATCACCCTGGAGCAGGGCAAAATCAGCATTGTTATTATTCATTTTCCTGGCTTTAAGAATAAAGCTCATGGCCTTGTCGTAGTTGCCTGTTTCATAAAACACTGAAGCCAGCCCGGCCCAGCCTTCGCTAAGATTCTCATTGGTTTCTATGGCCTTCAGATAATGTTCTATGGCATTGTCATAGTCGCACAGCTTTT
>JBEPXQ010000415.1:0-2737 GCA_041641835.1 Bacteroidales bacterium | reverse complement strand
TATCATCTCTGTAGGATATCGTGTTAAATCGCATCAGGGCACTCAGTTTCGTATCTGGGCAACGCAGCGCCTGAAAGAATACATCATTAAAGGATTTACTTTAAACGATGAACGTTTCGAATCCGGAAATTCGATGAATTATTTCAATGAGTTGCAGGAACGTATTCGCAAAATACGGTTGTCCGAACGCTTTTTTTATCAGAAAATTAAAGACATATACGCCACCAGTATCGATTACAATCCAAATGATGAAAGGACCATAGCATTCTTTAAAAAAGTTCAGAACAAACTCCTTTGGGCGATTAGTCAGCAAACCGCTGCAGAATTAGTTTACCGCAGGGTGGATGCATCCCTTCCATTTATGGGGATGCAATCTTTTGATAAAAAAGACCTTGAGCAGATAAGGAAATCAGATGTCAGTATTGCGAAAAACTACCTCACAGAGCAAGAAATGAGACTATTAGGCCTTCTTGTAGAACAATATCTTGCTTTCGCAGAAACCATGGCCGAGCAACAAACCCCTATGTATATGGACGATTGGATTGAGCGGCTGGATGTTATTCTAAAGATGAATGGAAGGGAGTTACTTGATCATGCCGGTAAAATCAGTCATCAAATGGCACTGGAGAAATCGTCAGAAGAGTATGAAACATTTAAAGAACAACGTAAAAAGTTGAAGCGGGAAGAAAGTTTGAAAGAAATTGAGGAGGACATTAAAAAGCTAAAGAACAGATGAACCGAGCCATGATCCGCCACAGGCAAAACACACACGAGAATGATCACAAAAAAGCTAAAAAATTAGGAGCAAAAGCATTAAACATCATGGCGAGCTCCATCTGACAATTAAAATCAAAATTATGAACAGATGAAATTCACCGAATCCAGATTAGAACAGGCCATTACCGAACTTCTCGGTGCTCAGGGTTATCCTTTCACACCCGGCGCTGATTTTGCACGCAGTGAGGATGAAGTGCTCATTGAAGAGGATTTAAGAAAATATTTGTTCGAAAAATATCAACACGAAAAAAATAGAGCCAACGAAGTGGACCAGGTGATTCTGAAGCTTAAAACTATGCGGCTTCTGACCTTTATGAGAGTAACAAAGCCATTATGCGCCTGGTTTCGGAAGGGTCGCGACATGGGCCCGGATTACTTAATTACCCAAACTGAAAAACCAGAAATCTCTGATTTTATAGTTTTCCGGGCATAAAAATTCAACAACCTTCGCGATCAGCACATCCTTCAACTTTCAACCTTAATCTTAAACATAAACACCGAAGGGTGAAATGCTAAGAAGTGGCAGTTGACTACCGCCACAATATTTTATCCCCAAAGGCTTTTTTATATTGAGTAAAAACAATATTTTTGCCTGCAATTTATATTAAATCTAAATAATTGATTTGAGCGGATGAGGCTGTCGGAACTGGATAAGGGTGAAAAGGCGATTATCGTGAAGGTGAAAGGCCACGGGGCTTTCCGCAAGCGCATTATTGAAATGGGCTTTGTGGTGGGCCAGGAAATATCTGTGGTGAAAAAAGCCCCGCTGAAGGATCCGGTGGAATATAAGGTAATGGGCTATAATGTGACGCTGCGCAATAGTGAAGCCAATTTGATCGAGGTGGTCTCGGAGAATGAGATACAGCCTATTGTGCAACAGCATTACAGCGGCACGCTGGATGAGAAGCTTCTGAAACTGAATGCCCGTGAGAAGGGTAAAACCATAAATATTGCCTTCGTGGGTAACCCCAACTGTGGTAAGACCACGCTGTTTAATCACGCCTCGGGATCGAAGGAGCACGTGGGAAATTATGGCGGGGTTACGGTGGATGCCAAGGAAGCCCGTTTTAAACTTTACGATTACACCTTTAACGTGGTGGATCTGCCAGGAACATACTCCATCACGGCTTATTCACCGGAGGAACTGTTTGTGCGGGATTACATTTTCAATAATGTCCCGGACATAGTAGTTAACGTGGTGGACTCGACCAACCTGGAGCGGAACCTGTATCTTACCACTCAACTCATCGACATGAACATCAAGGTGGTGGTGGCCCTGAACATGTATGATGAGTTTAAGAAGCAGGGCGACACCATAGATTATGACCAGCTGGGCAGGATGCTGGGTATCCCGATGGTACCCACGGTGGGATCAAAGGGCAAGGGTATTAAGAATCTGCTGGAAAAGGTAATAGACGTGCACCTTGACCAGGATGATTCCATGCGGCACATCCACATTAACTACGGGCGCACCATAGAGGAAAGTATAGAAGCGCTGGAGGAACGCATTGACCGCCCGGAGAATCACGCGCTTACCACCAAGATTTCACGGCGCTTCCTGGCGGTGAAACTGCTGGAAAAGGATAAGGAAACGGAAAAGAAGATAGCGCCGCTGAAGAACAGCAAGGAGATTTTTCACACCCGCGACCGGGAGGTGCATCGCGTGGAAGCCATCTATAATGAAGACTCGGAGGCCCTGATAACAGATGCCAAATACGGCTTTATAGCAGGGGCGCTGAAGGAAACCCACAAGAAGAGCCAGGAACAGCAGCATACCACCACCCGTATCGTGGATTCCTTTATGACGCACAAGTTCTGGGGCATCCCGGTATTCTTGTTTTTCATGTGGCTGACGTTTTTTACCACTTTTAAGCTGGGAGCTTATCCCATGGGCTGGATTGAAAGTCTGGTGGAGCTGGTGTCGGACAGCTTATACCGCAGCATGCCGGAAGGTATGTTT
>JBEPXQ010000414.1:0-2740 GCA_041641835.1 Bacteroidales bacterium | reverse complement strand
CGATTGTGTCACCCCTGGTTAGAACTGAATTTTCAGTGGATAAAGCGATTTCATCTGCTCGTCTTTATGTAACTGGAGTTGGGTATTATGAAGTCTATCTGAACGGGGAAAAGGTGGGTGACCATGTGTTGGATCCTGCTATTACCAATTATAATAAGAGGGTGTTATATGAAACGTACGATGTGACCGAACAGGTAAAACAGGGCGACAACGCCTGGGGAATGTGGCTGGGAGAGGGGGCATGGCGTCTTAAACAACAAGAAGGACGCTGGGCCTGGTACGGCATGTTTATGCTGCTGGCGCTGTATCTTACCGGATCAAAGGACGAAGGCGCACTGGGATTCACGCAGGAGCAAAAAGGATATATGATGGGGCCGGTTGTGGCTTTTTTGTATTTCCTGCCTGTGATAACAGGTGCCATAGCAGATCGTTACGGCTATAAAAAAGTGCTGATCATTTCCTATGCCATTATGGCTTCCGGATACACCGCCCTGGCATTCATTCAGGATTATGTGGTCTTTTATATAGCGTTCATCTGGCTGGCCATTGGAGCAGCTTTATTTAAACCTTTGATCACAGCCACAGTGGCAAAAACCACCAATCCTAAAACATCATCCGTGGGCTTCGGCATTTTTTATATGATGGTAAATCTCGGGGCGGTTATCGGGCCTGTTTTTGCTTCAAAAGTAAAAGATACATATTCATGGACCTACATTTTCCTGATATCTGCAGCCGTTATCATTTTTAATATCATGCTGGTGCTGGTTCTGTATAAAGAACCCGCCAGGGAAAAGAAGCAGGGCTCGCTGGGAGAGGCTTTCAAAGAGATTTTTACTAATATCTTTGTTGCCATAAGAGATGTGAAGTTCCTGGTTTTTCTGATCATAATCATCGGTTTCTGGGCAATGTACAACCAGCTTTTTTACACGCTCCCGGTTTTTATTGATCAGTGGGTGGACACTTCTGCGCTCTACGATGCACTTTATAACATATGGCCGGCATTTGCCGAATTCTATGGGGAGCCGGATAAAGGCATCGTAGCTCCTGAGCTGGTTACTAATTTTGATGCCTTCTACATTGTAATATTTCAGGTTTTGATATCCTACATGGTAATGCGTTTCAGGCCAATTAATGCAATGATGTCAGGAATTATTATTGCTTCCATTGGGCTGGCGCTAACATTCATGACCAGTAATGTCATATTTATTGTATTAGCCATCCTGGTGTTTGGAGTTGGTGAAATGGCCAGTTCGCCAAAGATTAATGAATATATCGGGCGTATTGCTCCCAAAGATAAGGTGGCTTTGTACATGGGTGCTTCTTTTATCCCCATGGCCGGAGGTAACCTGCTTGCCGGTATCATATCGGGAGAGGTTTACGGCAAAATGTCGGATAAAACAAACCTGCTTATTGCCGACCTGAAGGCGCGTGGATTTAATGTCCCGAAATTGTCTGATGATTTTACTCAAACCGACCTGATGGCTATGGGAACTGAAAAGCTTCAGATGAATGAGCAGCAACTCACATCCTACCTTTGGGATACATATCATCCCGGGCAGATATGGATCATCCTGCTTGCCATCGGCCTGGGTACGGCTTTGGCCCTGTTTTTGTTCGACAGGCTCGTAATGAAGAAAAAAGATGCCAGTATTCAAGCTTAGTTGAAGCCTTATAAAAGAGCTACGGACTTTTTAGATTTTTTTGACTAATTTGGTCTGCTGATAAAGGATTTATATATGAAGATATTTGCAAGATTTATTATCACCGTTTTAATTTCTGTCCCTGTACTGCTTCAGGCGCAGTCCATACAGTGGATGAGTATAGAAGAAGCAGTGGAAAAGAACCAGCAGGAACCGCGAAAGATTTTCGTGGATGTTTATACCGACTGGTGCGGCTGGTGTAAAAAAATGGACAACTCTACTTTTAAGGATTCCACTGTGGTAGCTTATATCAATAAGCATTTTTATGCCGTGAAATTAAATGCAGAAACATCTGATACCATCAGGATAGGTGACAATATATATGTGAACCCCAATCCGGGAAAAAGGAGGTCAAGTCATCAACTGGCCCGTCTGTTTCTGCAGGGTAATATGGTATATCCTTCCTATGCACTGTTTACAGAAGAAATGCGAAGCGTGATGATAGCCAAAGGATATATGAAAACGCAAAAGCTGCTTCCCATTCTGAAATTTGTAGCTGAAGATCATTATAAAACACAAAGCTGGCAGGCTTATCTGGAAGCAACAGGCGAGGAGAGTAAGTAAGCTGCTGTAAGTTTGTTTTTTGCTTTGTCCTGCTATCTGAAATGTACTTTTTTGTTCTGAAAATCTGAACATTCTGGTATATTATTTGCTTCATTATTGTCCTCATCAACCAGGAGGATCTATGAAAAATATCACCATAAAACTGTTGCTGCCACTGGCTTTGATGTTCAGCCTGAATTCATGTGCACAGCAGACCGGTAATGACAGTCTTACCCATAAAAAAGATACCATGGAATATAACGAGCTTACTTCTTTTGAAAAATATGTTATTGTGGATAAGGGCACCGAGCCACCGTTTTCGGGTAAATATATAGACCATAAGGATGAAGGTGTTTATACCTGCAAGCGCTGTGATACGCCCTTATTTAAATCAGACGATAAATTTGAATCCAATTGCGGCTGGCCCAGTTTTGATGATGAGATAGAAGGAGCCGTGGAGCGAAAGCCTGATCCTGACGGCAGACGTACTGAGATTC
>JBEPXQ010000413.1:0-2740 GCA_041641835.1 Bacteroidales bacterium | reverse complement strand
GCGGTGCGCTTTGCCACCCAACTCGACTTCGTCATAGAAGATAATACATATCAGGCGCTTTCTGATAATGCTGACCGCCTAAAGATTGTTTCCCGCGAGCGCATCGTGGATGAACTGAATAAGATGCTCATGGCCAACTACCCTTCAAAAGGCTTTAAGCTGCTTTTGAATACCGGATTATTACATCAGTTCTTCCCGGAACTGGTGGCCATGCGCGGTGTGGACAGGAAAAAAGAACACGGCCACAAGGATAATTTCTATCATACACTGGAGGTGCTGGATAATGTAGTTCAATATGATGCGCACCTATGGCTTCGCTGGGCAGCATTGTTGCACGATATAGGAAAACCAGCCACCAGGCGCTACTCTTCTGAAAGCGGTTATACCTTTCATGGCCATGAGGTGGTAGGGTCAAAAATGGTTCCGAAAATCTTTAAAAGGCTGAAAATGCCCCTTAATGAAAAGATGAAATACGTGCAGAAGCTGGTATTTCTGCACCTGCGCCCCATAGCACTGGTGGAGGATGAAGTCACTGACTCTGCTGTCCGCCGCCTGCTTTTTGAAGCCGGGGATGATATTGATGACCTGATGCTGTTGGCTAAGGCTGACATCACGTCAAAGAACCGGGAAAAGGTCATTCGCTATCGTAACAATTTTGGGATGGTGCAGGAAAAGCTGCAGGAAGTGGAAGAAAAGGACCGGCTGCGCAACTGGCAACCACCGGTCAGTGGTGAAACAATCATGGACACCTTCGGGATTAGCCCTTCGCGTGAAGTTGGAATAATAAAAAACGCCATCCGCGAAGCCATACTTGATGGTGAAATAGCCAGTGACTACAGCGAAGCATATAACTTCATGCTGAAAAAGGCCCGTGAAATCAATCTTGAGCCCGTAAAGGACAATTCAGAAAAAAAGGATGGAGATGGACAAACCGGATAAAACACTTATCGTGATCACCGGTCCTACAGCATCCGGGAAAACCGACATCAGTATTGAAGTGGCTAAGCATTTCGATACGGAGATTATATCAGCGGATTCACGTCAGTTTTACCGCGAAATGAAGATCGGTACCGCGGTTCCCTCGGCAGAACAGCTTCAGGCAGTGCCACATCACTTTATCGGTCAGCTGTCTGTTCATGATGCTTACAACGTATCCCGCTATGAGCAGGATGTACTGGAAAAGCTGGAAGAGCTATTCCGGGAGCATGACTACGTGGTGATGGCAGGCGGCTCAGGCCTGTATGTGGATGCTGTTTGTAAAGGCATTGACGATATGCCGGATATCCCGCGGCACATCCGGGAAGCAGTTGACAACAAGTACCGCGAACATGGACTTGATTACCTGAGATCATATCTTGAAAAAAATGACCCTGAATATTACAGTAGCGTGGATCAGTCGAACCCCAACCGCATGAAGCGCGGAGTGGAAGTATTTGAAGCCACCGGGCGCAGGTTTTCTTCTTTCAGAAAACAGCAAAGCCGAGAAAGAGATTTCAGCATAAAGAAGTTCGGCCTGCTGTGGGAACGGCATATTCTGAATGAGCGCATCAACAGCCGCACCGACAAGATGATGCAGCAGGGCTGGCTTGAAGAAACAAAGGTGCTCTATCCATATCGCCACCTGAATGCACTCAATACAGTTGGATACAAAGAGCTTTTCAGCTATCTTTCTGGTGATATGAGCCTTGAAAAAGCCGTGGAAAAGATTAAAACCCAAACACGGCGATATGCCAAACGGCAGATGACATGGCTGAGAAAAGACCCTGATCTGTTGTGGGTGGATGCAGAAATGAATCCCATCAGAGAAATCATAGAAAAAACCTGATTATGAACCGGAAGGAAGAACTTCAAAAAGTAGAGCATGCCATATGTTCGTGCACCAAATGCATGCTATGGGAAAGCCGGACACATGCTGTACCGGGCGGAGGAAAAGTTTCTGCTCCTGTTATGATTATTGGTGAAGCTCCGGGGCAACATGAAGATGAAAGCGGGAAACCTTTCGTAGGCCGCTCAGGAAAGCTGCTGGATGAAATGTTTGAAGTTGCCGGACTTAACCGCGCTAAGCATCTCTATATTACCAGTGTAGTGAAATGCCGCCCGCCCAAAAATCGCAACCCTTATCAAAAGGAAATCAATACCTGTCTGCCTTATGTGTTTAAGCAACTCGAACTGATCAAGCCAAAGCTGATTATCTGCCTTGGCTCTGTGGCAGCCAAAACTCTACTGGGAAAGGATTTTAAGATCAGTAAAAAACGCGGACAATGGATCTCTTTTGAAGGGTATGGCATGCTGCCCACCTTTCATCCATCAGCAGTGCTAAGAAACCCCAATCTGAAGCAGGTAGTGATTGAAGATTTTAAAAGAGTAGCACAGAGGCTGTAAGAATACAAATAAGCGCATTCATCCGGGCACGGACAACATGTCCGCGCCATCCGGCACCTATCCAAAACCGCGTTAGCGGTGACATATTTATAGCAACGAATGTGTGAGGGTGGAACGGTAACTCCGTAGGAGTGGCATATTAAAAAACGATGATGATTCCGCCGCCGAATTGCAAATTGCGTAAGGAACAGAAGCGGGGTTTGATTTCGGATGGCTCCCGGCACGGACAATATGTCCGCGCCATCGGGGTATCTGACTCAATCTTTTTCCTTTCAATCTCCTTCTTTTCAATCTCCCCTCAATCTTCTTCCAATGCCAAAAAACCAAAAATCTATGATTTTATAGTTTTTTGAGCATC
>JBEPXQ010000412.1:0-2742 GCA_041641835.1 Bacteroidales bacterium | reverse complement strand
CCACTTCTGGTTATCGGCACCGGTAAAAGGCTGCTGCTTAACCAATGTACCGTTTTTCACCTCTGCTTCTTCAACAGCAGCAAGCATTATGGCATATACAGAAGGTCCGCCGCGGGTGCCAAGCTTCCTGGATTTTACTTTGCCTGGTTTAATTGTTGATTTGTCTGTGGAAACATTTTCACCAGCCGTAAGATACAGTCCGCTGCATTTCGCCACCAGATAGTAGGTGTTTTCTTCTCCCTCAACAGGTTCCATCTTAAACATCTGAGCGGAATTATTATCACCGTAGTTCCACAGGTGAGCCTGTGCTCCCGGTTTGTCTGAGCCTCCCTGTATGTCAACTGACATGCCGATAACATGCTGAGGCTCCAGGAAAACATAGTCCGATTCAGTGCGATGCGGTTTGATCTTGAAGAAACGGTCAGCACCTTCCTTGCTGCCTTTTTTCAGGTCAGAATCCCAAAGCTTAATTACTCCGCGTTTTCCGTCTGCCGTGATATTAAATCCACCAAGGTCCCAGTATTTATCTGTTCCCTTGGCTTTGATACGGTAAAGCTTATTGGCAAGCATCACAAGATTGGCCATAGCTTCTGGCAGCTCATAATTTTTGAGCATTACTTTTTCAAAATATACTTTAAGCTGGTTTTTGCGCGACTGGGTTGAAGCCAGCTCCCAGATAGGTATGAGGCTTTTTTTGTCGAAATCGCAAAGTACCGGAAGGTCACGAATACCTGAGGCCCAGTTGGCATAAGCTTCATAGTTACTGATGTCATTGGCAAACTCTGCATTTCCACCGGTAACCGTTAAGGTGCTTTTAGTATTTTGCTGAATTTCCTTCTCTTCCTGGCTCATTTCTGTACTTGCATTGGCACTGATGGCGTAGTAGCTGGCAGAAACAGCTGTACCTATTTTCTGTGTCTCCATGCTTTGAGTGATGGTCGTAACAGTTGAGTAGTCAGCACGGCCGCCAAGATAGGCTGATGCAATATAATGAGTGCCGTAAATTTCAAAAAGCTTAGCAGGGGCCATATTGTCGATGTCCTCCTTAGCTTTAGGTTTAAGCATGCTGCGGTGGTCGTAGCGCTCATCAATGGCAATCTGCCAGATGCGGTTGGCGTCACGGATGGTGTGGTAGTACTCCGCCTGACTGCCCGAAGATGATTTGGAAAAAGTGGCTTCCACCGAGGCGCTGAAAACCATGGCATCATAACCCATGCCTACAGAAGCGGCAAAGGATTTTGCATATGAACGCTGGTCCATACCCGATACTTCCGTTTTTACCTTTTCACCAATATTCTTCAGCATCACTTTACCCGGAATAGAATAGAGTTCTCCCCCAAAAGCCTTGGTATATGGTGCATCCCAGTCAAATAGGCAATAATTTTTCATGCTTGCATTGTCAGCAAACTTGCCAAAGACATTGTAGCCGTAGCCCACAATATCCTGTCCTGGTGCCAGATTAGCATTCTGTGCGAAGCTAAAAACAGGACTCATTAATACCGCCAGTAAAATGGCAATGTTCGTTTTTCTCATATTCGGTAGTTTATTTTGGTTTTGTTTCATCTTCACTTTTCTAATATCAGGCCAAAAATGATTTGAATAATTTTCGGATAATAACCGACGAAATTATTATTGCTGCCATTTTGTTTTTGATAATCAGTTTGCTTAGTGCTAATTACGTGAAATAAATTTGTTTTGTAAAAATATAAAATACCTTCTTTAAAGTTAAAAAAGTGGTATTTAGTTTTCAAGATGCGTCAGGAGGTAGGCGCTTTAACGAAACCAGTAGGTTATAATGATAACAGATGTAACTGAATCTGTTTATGGCAAGAATTGTTGAAAACTTTCTGAAAAGAAATGATCAGATAAATCACAGGGATCCTGTGGTGTCGTACTTGTAATTAGAACAGAATGGCTTTGTATCAAGAGGTGCCACAGTATTACTTCTATTGTTCACCTGTTTTAATTATCCGGGAAATACCTTAAAGCATATCTGTTAATGCAGTGATGGAATTAAGCTCATTAAAACTATTCTTATCAGCTTTTTCAACACGTTCATGATCCCAGGTTGTATGAAAAGGAATATGCACAGCTTGGGCGCCGATTTCCAGTAGAGGGAGGATGTCGGATTTGAGAGAGTTGCCAACCATCAGGAAATCCGCTGGCTGAGTGTTTATCCTGCCGAGCATGCGCAGGTAGTTCACAGCCTGCTTGTCTTTCATGATCTCTATATGATGGAAATATTTCTCCAGACCCGATTTTTCCAGCTTGCGTTCCTGATCTACCAGATCACCCTTTGTGGCCACAATAAGTTTATAGCCCCGCTTTTTTAGTTCTGCAAGAGTTTCCGGCACACCATCAAGCACCTCAACAGGCTTTTGCAGCATCTCCCGTCCGATGTCAAGGATACCTGCAGTTATACGGTGATCGATTTTTCCGTCACTTGCTTTCATGGCACATTCTATCATAGACAGGGTAAAGCTTTTTATGCCATAACCGTAATGCTTCAAATTGCCAACTTCGGTTTCAAAAAGCTGTTTCACCAGCTCTTCTTCCTCGCCGTGTTTTTCCAGCAGTTTGCTGAATTTGAGTTCCGCCTCCCTGAAAAAAGGCTCATTTACCCATAAGGTATCATCCGCATCAAATCCGATTACGTTTGGCTTGCTTCCTCTCATCTTTTACAAATTTTCCGCAAAGCTAACACGATCTTTTGAAAATAAAGAATCAACGTAATTAAAGGAC
>JBEPXQ010000411.1:0-2747 GCA_041641835.1 Bacteroidales bacterium | reverse complement strand
GCAATATTATCGATTTAATGGAATCAATATGTCCCTTTGATGACAAGCCCTCAAAAACCTTCTGAAATTCAGGATCCATTTTCTTTATTTGTTTGAGGTAAAGATACAAATATAGCCGCAAAAGCCATGTCCTTACAAAGGAAAAAGTAACACAAAATTACATTGCACTTTCATTTACAGGATAATGATGATAACCGGAATGGCAAATTATTACTGAAAAAAAAACCTGAAGGCCAATAAAGCATGGGGAAAGCGAAATGCTAAGCCTTATGCTTAGTATCCATAGGGATGGTAGTGGCCCGCTGTAAATCATTTTTGTTAAACAGCTTACGATATGTGATATGCTTTTTGGCAAATTCCGCACCCACCGATTCATGCAGTTTCTGCATCTTTGGATTGAAATCCCCTACCCAGGATAATTCCAGTTCTCTTACCCATGGTCGTTTTTTCATAGATTCATTCAGGCTGGCAAATAAGCCACTCTCCAATCCCAGCTTTTGATATTCGGGTTTTACCCCCATTATCACCAGACGGGTTCGGGTCATGTAATGCATTTTTTTCATCCATAAAAACCGCAGCTTATTCCAAAATGTCATTTTACCGTTGAAATGCTTCAGTATCATGTTGGCATCAGGATACATTACCAGGAAAGCCGCCGGGTCCTGCTCTTCTCCATGAAAAGCAAACCAGATCATTTCCTCATCAATCACAGGTTTTGCATCCTTAAATGATTCCAAAACCTCCTCATAAGTCATAGGTGTGAAATTCTCATGATACTTCCAGGCGGTATTATACACATCAAGCAGGGCATTGATATACCGGTCTTTGTTTTTGAATGAGAAATGCTCAAATTTATATTCCTTTTTACCGGCAACCCAGTTGGCAATCTTCAAAAACCGGGGCCGCAGGCCGCGCTCCATGTAAAGATGATTGGTTGTCTGCTCAAAGTAGGACCGGAATCCGTAATCCTCAAAAAACTTGCGGTAATAAGGGGGGTTATATTGCATACCATATGCCGGATGCGTAAAGCCATCCACAAGAAGCCCCCAGAAGTTATCATTTTCGCCAAAGTTTATGGGCCCGTCCATGGCTTCCATTTTATTGCTTTCCAGCCAGTGGCGTGCCGTATCAAACAGCTTGAATGCTGCTTCTTTGTCATTGATACATTCGAAAAAACCCATACCGCCGGTAGGCTGATCAAAGGTATAGGCTTTTTTTTCATTGATAAATGCAGCTACACGTCCAATCAGGTTTCCTTCATCATCCGTCATATACCAGCGCGCGGCTTCGCCGTGCCTGAAGAACACGTTCTTATCAGGATTAAAAATCCCTTCTATAGCGGAATCCAGCGGGCACACCCACACCGGATCGTTTTTATATATTTCCCTGGCTACATCCAGAAACCGTTTTTTATCTTTTTTGGTTGTGACCTCGTGTATCTTCATCTTGCTCCGTATTTCCTGCTGCAAAATTAAAAAAAGCTGGCAAACACTTTATCGTTAGCCAGCTTAATATTTTGCAATACTTCTTCTTAAACAATAGCTTTAACTTACACTCATTAAAATTTTCTGATCAAGACATTATCCCTAATGATTCATAAAACCTTGCTCTTCCAGAACTTCCAGCAGGACTTTAGAGAAGTCCACGTTCATCTTTTTGGGATAGCGTACCTGAGTAAATACCTGCGGCAGTGTTTCCACTTTATTTTCCTCTATAAACTGGCGGCTCTCCGCCAGGTTTTCCTTATAGCTGTAGCATTTGTCAATTTCTTCTTCAGAATAATCGTGATATTTTTCTTCATGCACCATGGCAGTTTGAGGCAGACGGTCAACCTGCTTCGGATCTTCAGCCGGATAACCAATGGTAACACAAGCCACGGGCACTACTCCTTTGGGTAGCTCAAACAGCTCTATCAGCTTTTTCGCCTGGTAAGTAACCGTGCCGATATAACATATTCCCAGCCCCTGGTCTTCCGCAGCCACGCAGGCATTTTGTGCAGCCAGCAGAGCATCAATGGCAGCGGTCATAAACGACATGAAATTATCATAAACCGGTTCGGTATTTCGCTGCCGGCACCATTTGTTAAAACGATTGAAGTCTGCCAGGAAGGTCAATGTTACAGGAGCGTCTTTCAGCATGGGCTGCCCGAAGTGTATCTCATGCAGCTTCTTTTTCATCTCCTCATCTTCGGTTTTGATGATACTATAAACCTGCATACCGCCTGTTGTTGAAGCGCGAAATGCCGCCTCATATATCTTATCCATCTTTTCCGGTTCAATGGCCTGGCTCTTATATTTCCGGATGGTGCGATGCTCCAGCAATGTCTTCAATGTATCCATAATATTCGGTTTTTTGATAATTTCCTGCAAATATCCGAAAATCCCGGCAGAAAATAAAGGACGGCGCTTAATTATGAATCAGGAATAAGGAATCAGGTTCTGCATCACAGTTGTATGACTAAATGAAAAATCACTGAACCGATGAAATCAGAATTATGAACAAATTAAACCAACGGTTTCTGATTTTTTGGCAATGCTTACAGAACGTTGCCTACTGAAGCAACATTTCGTTATTTTTGCCCTTCAAAAGAGGTGATATGCGTGCTGTAATTCATTATCTGATCATACTGCCACTGGCTTATCTTGTTGCGCTACTGCCGTTTTTTATGCTGCGCGGACTGGCCTGGCTGATGTATGTGGTGATGTACCGGGTGTTTGGTTACAGAAAAAAAGTGGTGAGAAACAACC
>JBEPXQ010000410.1:0-2748 GCA_041641835.1 Bacteroidales bacterium | reverse complement strand
TGGCTCACAGGAAAAAGCAATTGCTGATGATCATGGTGGCAATCGTCACAATTATATTTCACCAGGTTAACACCTGCTGAAAACATCACGATGTTAGTCATCAGTATTATGCTAATTATATTTCTGAAAGCTTTTTTCATAAGCTGTGGCAAAGATAATAAACCCGGATTGAAAACAGGCAAAAAGCAATTAATTTAGAATGCCTGCCAGTGCTTTACTGCACATTTGCCTGTATATGCAGGATCTGGATCGGATTTTTTGGATCATTTGTTATAACCGTTACGGTTTTGTGCTGCTTACCATTACGCCCGCGAGTGTTGAAGGATACTTTAAGCTCGGTTTCCTCACCTGGGTTTAGCTCTTTTTTGCCAGGTTTGGTGGCCGTGCATCCACATGATGCTTTTACCTTGCGGATGATCAGCTTGTTTTTACCCTCATTTTTGATCACGAAGTTATAGGTAACAGTTGAACCGGATTTAACTTCCCCAAAATTATGTCTTATTTTATTATAAGATACTTTTGCTGCCTTATTCAACTCCTCTTCGCTGAGGTTTGAAAAGTCTTCCATGATTTTAGCGCTCACGTGCAGTTGCTTTCTTGCTTGCTTTTCATCATTGGTCATCAGGTAAAAGCGCTCGAATACCAATCCCCAGTCATTTTTTGCAGACGCGTCGTAAGTGAAAATGATATGGCCTTCAGCTTCCGGTTCCAGGGTTTCAGGTATAGCTTTTACGGTAACATGCTTTGGCACCATTCCAAAAGATAGATTCATGGGCTTATCCCACTGGTTATAAATACCGATGCTGTCAGTAACCACTTCGTCAGTGTGAACTTCCATAAAAGCCATATGATTGGTTTTCATCCTCAGGTTACCCATCTTCCGAGGGTAAAAATCAGCTTTGGTTTTTTCACGGGGAGTAACTTTCCCTTTAATAAAAAGAATAGTATTCGGCGTTTTCGGATCATTAGTGGTAACCGTAATAGCTTTGTTAAAGGGGCCCGGACGACCTTTGGTAGTGTAAACAGCAGTAACATAACCTTTTTCACCGGGAGCAATTTCGCCTTTGCTCCAGTCAGATGCCGTGCAGCCGCAACTGGGCCTCACAGTAACTATTTTCAGAGGTTTGTTACCAACGTTGGTGAACTCGAATTTTGTTTTAACCTTTCCCGCTTCCTCTTTGATAGTTCCGTAATTATGGGTGGTGTTATCAAATTTGATCTTTTGTGCTGACATGCTTATGCTTAACATGGCTGACAGCAAAATAGTGAGGTAATATTTAAATCCTTTCATAATGTTTTTGAATTTTATCCGAGCAAATGTATCAAAATTTATTCCAATTGGAAATTGTAGCCATTACATTATACTAAACCCCGGTTCAGGACTGAAAGTTGCCTGAATCCGGATTTCTGTTCAGTATATCCTCACAAAGCTGTTGTTTGTCCAGGCCGTCAAAATTCCCTGAACTCATAAGCAGCAGGTTTTTATTGGCCCAGTTGATGGTCTTTAAAAATACTTCCAGCTTTTGCCTGTCATTATAAACTTTAATTTTCCTGTTGGAGAAAGCTTCATAAATATCTTCCTTTTTCAGCATCGGTAGTCTTTTCAGCTCAAGAGCATGCTCATTGAAGAAAACCACCGGTATATCAACAGCATCCATAGCACCACGATACTGGGATAAAAAATCCTTGTTGAGGCTGCTGTAGGTATGCAGTTCAAGTACACCCACCAGTAGTTTATCTTCAAACTGACTTTTTACAGCCCGGGCAGTAGCCTTAACCTTTGAAGGGCTGTGAGCAAAGTCTTTATATATTCGGGTTTCCTTATTTTCACCGATCTTTTCCAGGCGGTTTGAAGCTCCTTTAAAGCTGGTCATAGCCTGGAAAAAGTCTTCAGGATGCATCCCCAGCTCCCTGCACACCAGCATAGCTCCCTGCATATTTTTCAGGTTATGGTCGCCAAAAACATGCATCGGGTATGTTTCATCACTCCAAACAACGCTGGAAATCCCGTTTTTCCTGTCATGAGGAGCTGCAGAATACGGTATTGCTTTCTGTTCATTTCCAGCTTCAGTAGCCAGCTTTTTCAGGTTGTCATCACCTTCATAATAGATCAGCTTTCCTTCTTCGGGTATAAGGTTTATAAATCTTCTGAACTGATCCATGTAATTTTCAAAAGTGGGAAAAACATTAAAATGGTCCCAGGCAATACCGCTTAAAAGTGCCAGGTGTGGCTTGTAAACGTGAAACTTAGGCCTGGGGTCATTGGCTGAGGTAAGATATTCGTCACCCTCAAGGATCATGACATCTGTATCGTCGCTGAGTTTCACCATCACCTCAAATCCCTCCAGCTGTGCACCTACCATAAAATCAGCACTGATGCCGTTTTTATGCAATGCATGCAATATCATTGCTGTAATCGTGGTTTTTCCATGACTGCCACCGATTACTACCCTTTTTTTGTCCTTTGCATGTTCGTATAAATAGGAAGGGAACGAGTAGATCTTTATTCCCAGTTCCCCGGCTTTTTTGAGTTCGGGATTGTCTGGCTTTGCATGCATGCCAAGAATAACAGCGTCAATTGATTTGTTAATCCTTGTGGCATCCCAACCCTGATAATCGGGGAGTAATCCATATTTCTTCAGCCGTCCGGCTGAGGGTTCAAATATCTCATCATCCGATCCGCTAATGGCATGTCCCTGTTTTTTAAGGGCAATGGCCAGGTTATGCATAGCACTGCCACCAATAGCA
>JBEPXQ010000409.1:0-2754 GCA_041641835.1 Bacteroidales bacterium | reverse complement strand
CGGTGCTCCAGTGTAGAATAACCTTTATTGGTGGCCCAGCCATAATGCGGGTACTGCTCATGAAGTTTTATCATCAGCATATCCCTTTCTGTTTTAGCCAGGATAGATGCTGCAGCTATGGAAAAATACAAGCCATCGCCACCGATTATGCATTCGTGTTTGATTTCATTGTAGGGTTTGAACCTGTTACCATCCACCAGCAACAGTGAGGGCACCTGTTCAAGCTTATCCACCGCCTGATGCATAGCAACATAAGTGGCATTCAAAATATTAACATCATCAATAATGTTATTGTCAATAATTCCGATCCCCCATGCGATTGCCTTTTCCATGATCATTTGCCGCAACTCCATTCTATCCTTATGCATAAGAAGCTTGGAATCATTAAGCAAATTATGATGAAAGCTGACGGGCAGGATCACGGCAGCTGCAACCACAGGTCCGGCCAGGCATCCTCTGCCGGCTTCATCAATACCTGCTTCCCATTTTTTCCCGCTAAAGCTGCTTTTTAATGTCATCGTTATAAAATTTCAAATGCCTGAAAGTTGATTCCCAAAAGATTACCCAGAACATCCTGTAACCTGTAAACACTGACCAAAATTATAAATATCCACAGAAAAAATTCAATAATCCGTGTTTTTTTCAGGTTGTCGATCATATTACCCAGGAATAACGCGGCCACCGGGGCAAGCAATATCAGCTGCTGAAGCAAATCCATGGCATACCCGCCAAGCAGCAGAACAAAGATCATATACCAGCCAAGAACCGTGATATACCGTCTGAGCTGGATTACCTGTTCATTGATGTGCCTGAAAACATAAAAGGTAGAAATCAGCAGAAAAAAAACAACCATTCCGCCTGTCAGCAACTCAGGATAGGTGGCTTTTAGTTCAGGATTCCAGTTTACCAGATAATTCAATTCCATGGTAAAATGCTCCATGGCCTCCCCTCTCCAGAAATAGAATACATAGGTGGCAGCAGCTACTGGCAGAAGGCCCAGAACCAGGAAGATGATTTCGCGGTAGGTGATCTGCCGGTAAATAATAAGCGCAGCCGGAATAAATAACCACAACCCGAGTACCGGCAGATAGAAAAGACTGCCAATGCCTGCAAATAATGCAGCATAAAAAACACTTTGTAAAGTGTATTCCTGTGTGTAGGCATTAATAAGGCTGTGCAAAACTCCCAGCGCGAAAAAGTTCCCCAGGATAGCAGCCCCCGGCATTAAATTCCCTTCCAGCGAAGCTGAAAAAAGTAAAAATAAAAAAGCCGTCAAGTAGGAGGTTTTGGATGCAAATCCAATCTGCCGCACCAGATTATTAAGCCAGAAGGCCTGGATAAGTATGATCAGAAAACCTAAAACCCCCGCGATGTATGGCCAATTAATGATCAGATTGGCAGTGACGGCTCCCAGTGGCTCGGCGTGGGGTCGAAAATACCAGGTATCATGGCCCAGGAAAAAGCCAACCCACAGCAGCATGGCTGTGAAAATAATTCCCAGCAACTGCCTCATGGGCATGTTGGATGTGAAGAATCTGATCAGCATGCTATTTCAGAAAATCCTTCCCGATATCTTTCCGGTAATATATTTTATCAAAAGAAATTTTTTCCAGCTCAGAATAAGCCAGGTTTCCTGCTTCTTGCAGGTCCTTTCCCAGAGCTGTTACAGCCAGCACCCTGCCGCCGGAGGTAGTAATCCGGTTATCATCCTGTTTGGTACCTGCATGGAATACCAGGGCATCCTTCACCTTATCAATTCCAGATATCTCTTTACCTTTTTCATAGCTTTCAGGATAGCCCCCGGAAGCGGCAATAACAGCCAGGGCCTGTTTGCTGCCGATTGTAATATCATATTCATTCAACCTGCCGTCAGCGGCTGCATAGCACAGCTTAAGAAAATCACTTTCAATCCTGGGAAGCACTACCTGAGCTTCGGGATCTCCCAGTCTCACGTTATATTCTATCACGTAAGGGTCACCATCCACGTTCATCAATCCGAAAAACAGAAAACCTCTGTATTCCAAATTCTCTTCATGTAAGCCTTTGATGGTAGGGCTTATAATCCGTTCTTCCACCCTGGCCATGAACTCTTTATCGGCGAAAGGAGCCGGTGAGATACATCCCATTCCCCCGGTGTTAAGGCCTTTGTCACCTTCGCCCGCGCGCTTATAGTCTTTAGCAACAGGCAGCACAACATAATCCCGCCCGTCAGTGAGTGCAAAAACTGAACACTCCACACCATCCAGAAATTCTTCGATAACCACAGTTTCTGAAGCCTTCCCGAACTTTGAATCCACCAGCATATCTTCCAGTGCCTGTTCAGCTTCTTTTATATCTTCCAGGATCAGCACACCCTTGCCGGCGGCAAGGCCATCAGCTTTTAGGACATAAGGTGGCTTAAGAACTTGCAGGAAATCTTTTGCAGCCTGTATGTCTTTACGCGTAAAAGAACGATATTTCGCCGTAGGGATTTGATGTCTTTTCATAAATGCCTTGGCAAAATCCTTACTTCCTTCCAGCAGAGCTGAAGCGGCCACGGGGCCGAGAATTTTAATATTGCTCAGCTCATGATCGCGGGCAAAAAAGTCGGTTATTCCATCCACCAGAGGCTGCTCCGGACCAACAATTACCAGTGCTATTTTCTTTTCCAGCACCAGTTCTTTCACAGCCTCAAAGTCCACCGGGCTTATATTAACATTTTCGCCAACCAGCTTTGTTCCGGCATTGCCCGGGGCCACATATAAATCTGAGATC
>JBEPXQ010000408.1:0-2761 GCA_041641835.1 Bacteroidales bacterium | reverse complement strand
ACAAAAAAAGTTTTAATGACAGCAGGAAGCTTTGCTGTAGGTTTTGCTATTGGTTTTTTGCTATTTATATAATTTCCGAAACTGCCAACCTGCTCGGTGTCATGGCAGGTAAAATCGCCAGCGTTAATAAGTCTTGCAGCATTAGTCTGTTAAACTAAAATCAGGGTGGAATATACGTGCGCTACAGAAGTATTCCAACATTTAAACGCGGAATATGTTACTAATGAAGTAACATGCAATCGGAAAAAGAAAAGCTGTGACCCACATACCTGTTATTTCCTGGTTTGATCATAATACATTAAAACATTTAAGGATCAAGGTTTCCTTCTTCCTTATGCCGGTTTTTTTGTTTGCCCTTAGCCAGGCTGATCGGGTCGCATTATTTGATACTATACTAATGTTCTTAGTTCTGCACCTGCTGGTGTTCCCCGCAACCAACGGTTATAACAGTTACATGGACAGGGATGAAGGCAGCATCGGGGGATTAAAGAATCCCCCGCCGGTGAGCAGCAATTTGTTTAAAGCCACGCTACTTATGGACATCCTCGCTGTGGGTCTTTCGGTCATAATTTCCCTTGAGGTCGCCTTGCTTATCCTGGGTTTTATTCTGATGTCACGGGCCTATAGTTACCGGAGGATCCGTCTGAAAAAGCATCCTTATCTCGCTTTCCTTATTGTCTTTATTTTTCAGGGTGGGTATATTTATCTGATTTCTGAGATGGCCGTTAGCAGCTATGATCTTGTTGCTGCTTTTGACAGTTCCACCATCATCTGCATGCTAATATCCAGCTTCTTTATCGGGAGCATGTATCCGCTCACGCAAATCTATCAGCATGAAGCAGATAAAAATGACGGCGTAACGAGCATAAGCTATTTACTTGGCTATCGCGGTACGTTTATTTTTTCCGGACTTATGTTTTTACTGGCGGCTTTGCTGTTGGTTTATTATTTCATGGAAATGCACTTTCTTGCTCCAATATTTTTATTTGCGATGCTCTTTTTACCCGTAATTATGTACATGGGAAACTGGTTTTTACAAGTAAGCAGGAGCAGCTATCATGCTAACTATTCCAATACTATGCTGATGAATAACCTTGCATCCGGTATGATGAATCTATACTTTGTATTACTGATAGTTATTAATTTAATTCGCTAACACAATGAACAGCAAGATAATTTCCATAGGTACTGCAGTTCCCGATCACCATGCGGAGCAGGGGCAGACATTGCAATTTATGAAGAAGATGTATGACGATAAGCTTGCATCCAGGAAGCTTAATGCACTTTTTCGCTTCAGCGGGATAAAAACACGTTATTCAGTGGTACCTGACTTTATGAATAACCAGTATCCCGGTTTTTTTCAGAAAGATCACCAACCGGATGTGGAACAGCGAATGAAAAAATTTGGTGAAAATGCTGCCGGGCTTTCCATGGTGGCTATCAAGAGAGCTCTGAAAGATGCCGGTATGAAAAATAGTGAAGTAACTCACTTGATTACAGTAACCTGCACGGGGATGGCCGCTCCAGGGCTGAATGCTGAAATAATAAACAAGCTGGGCCTGAAAAATGATATCTATAATACTTCTGTAAATTATATGGGTTGCGGGGCAGCTTTTCATGCTCTGAAAATGGCTGACTTTATCGTGCGGTCGGATGAGAAGGCACGCGTGCTCATAGTTAGTGTGGAACTGTGCACGCTGCATTTTCAGCCGAAAAATACCAATGACCACCTTCTGTCAAATACTATTTTTGGTGATGGCTCTGCTGCAGTTATTGTTACTTCCGGCAAAACAGGGCGCGCCGGCCTTTCTATAAATGGCTTTTACTCACTGCTTATCAGTACTGGCCATGATTTGATGGGCTGGTATGTGAAACCCCTGGGATTTGAGATGATACTGAGCTCCGATCTGCCTGGCTTTGTTGGTGATGAAATAAAAGAAGCTCTTGACAAAGCGCTGGTTTATTATCAACTTGATAAGCCCGGACAGATTCGCTACTGGGCGGTGCACCCGGGCGGTAAGCGTATTCTTGATGAGGTTAAATCAGCATTGCAGCTGAATAGTGAGTTGCAGCATTCTTATGATATTCTCAGGGAATTTGGGAATATGTCTTCAGCTTCAGTATTATTTGTTCTGAAAGAAATGATGGATAAAAAAGTGGCGAAAAATGAAAAACTAATGGCTATTGGCTTTGGACCCGGCCTTAGCGTGGAAACCTCATTAATGGAATATGCCTGATTTTAACAACAGATCAAACAAAGATGAAATGATGGACAGCCCTTCAGTTTCTGAAGACCTGTTTATGAAAAATCTTCATGAACTTGATCTGCTTAACAGGTATAGCGGCGGACACAGACTTAGTCTCGCCGGCCTCAAACATTTTGATATTGCGCATGATAAAACATGGCATTTGGTAGATCTGGGTTGTGGCAGTGGTGACACAATACGTTATCTGGCCAGGTGGGCCCGCAGGAAAAAGCTTTCATTTCGTTTTACCGGGGTTGATGTAAATACTTCTGCTATTTCTGTTTTGAAGCAGAAAAGCAAAAAATATCCTGAAATAAGCGGGATGGTAGCAGATGCATCTGCTTATCTGAAGCAAGCTGAAAATGTGGACTTTTTGCATTGTTCACTCATGTGTCATCATTTGAAGGACGATGAAATAATGTCTTTTGTGAAATTAGCAGGTAGCAGCGTTTCACAGGGGATCATAATAAATGATATCCGGAGGAGCAGAGTGGCCTGGTATGGAGTAAAATGGC
>JBEPXQ010000407.1:0-2767 GCA_041641835.1 Bacteroidales bacterium | reverse complement strand
TGGTGCCATTCAATTGTGTAATTGTTGTATTTACATTTTGATTTGCATTAATAACCCAAATATAAGGTCCGCCGGATGAAATGGTGTCATAGGCAGATCCATACACACTCGTTTGTCCATGAACAGATGAGCTGATAGTGCTCAAAACCACACCACTCCTGCTTACCAGGCTAAAATCTGTATCCCAGTTTGCTACCCAGAATCCACCATTACCATTATCGGCATGCGGGTTATAGCAGATATTACGAACAGTGACACTGGGGGATGCAATTGTGCCCACCAGGGTTTTATTGGTGAAATCCATTTTATAAATAACATTGCCGGACGCGCCTCCGTAGAAATACTGCCCGTCATATGCGAGATCTCTCAGGCCTGTTACACCGGCAATGGAAAAACTGTCAACCACAGCACCGCTGCTGTTCATTTTCCAGATCTTATTGCCACTCCACTCTGTAATGTAAAAATTTGTTCCGTCTGTTTCGCAACCAGCTGATCCACCAGTTGGAACAGCAGTGTGATTAAACTGTACATTCCATACAGCTTTTGTGCTATTTTGTTTCACACCTGCATTAGGTGATATTTCAGCATTCATTACTGAGGCCTGCCCCAGGGCAAATGCATAAATAGAAATTAATAAAAGAGATAGTAATACTTTTTTCATAGCTTTTGTTTTTAAGATGAGGTATCAAAACTAAAAAAATAATCAACTGAAAACCATTAAATGTGCAGAATTTAATTTTCATTATGATAGTTTAGTGAAATTTCCCGGATTTTTTATATCTTCATGCTACCAAAAAACAACAGCATGGACAACGAACAAACCACGGCAGCCCTTGCCGCTTCATATGTGAATAACACGAATTGCCATATTTTTCTCACAGGAAAAGCCGGCACAGGAAAAACCACTTTTTTGAGAGGTATAAAAGAGCGCACTCATAAAAATTGTATTATTGCCGCACCCACGGGTGTAGCAGCTATTAATGCAGGCGGGGTAACCCTGCACAGCCTGTTTCAATTGCCATTTGGTACTTTTATACCTTCCAACCCGGATATGTTTACCGGACAGATAGACAGCCAGGTAAACACACCCGACACGCTGAAAAAAAACCTGAAGATCAACACCACCAAGCGTCGTATGCTCAACGAAATGGAACTGCTGATCATTGATGAAGTGAGTATGCTCCGCGCTGACATCCTTGACGCTATCGACCTGGTACTGCGAATAGTCCGCAGAAAAAGAAATATTCCATTTGGCGGTGTGCAACTTCTGATGATCGGGGATATGCTACAGCTTCCTCCGGTAGTGAAGAACTACGAGTGGCCAATGCTGTCGAAGTTCTACAACAGTGCCTATTTTTTTGATGCCCTGGCATTGCAACAATCCAAACCTGTTTATATCGAGCTGGAAAAGATCTACCGGCAGTCAGATCAGGAGTTCATTAAACTTCTGGCCCATTTGCGTGACAATAAGTTGGATCACAAAGACATCAGCCTGATCAATCGCCATTATATCCAGGCCCCTTCGGAAGAACAAAAAACAGGAGCTGTTTTTCTCACTACGCATAATCATCAGGCTGACAACATCAACCGGAAATACCTGAATAATCTGAAAGCAAAACCATATCATTTCCATGCTGAAACTGAGGGGGATTTTCCCGATTACTATTATCCGGTAGAAGAAACCCTTACCCTGAAAAAAGGAGCGCAGGTAATGTTCATAAAGAATGATTATTCGGGTGAGAACCGTTACTATAATGGCAAGATAGGTATAGTAAGCAAGCTTGGTCATGATAAGGTAGAAGTAGAATTCAGCGATGATCCTTTACCGGTGGAAGTGGAAAGCTACACCTGGGAAAACAAGCGCTACCGGATGAATGAAGAAAAGGGCGAGATAGAGGAAAAGCTACTGGGCAGCTTCACTCATCTGCCATTGAAGCTTGCCTGGGCCATTACCATCCATAAAAGCCAGGGGCTGACCTTTGAGAAGGCCATTATTGATGTTTCCAAAGCCTTTGCCCCGGGGCAGATCTATGTGGCTCTTTCGCGCCTTAGATCACTGGACGGCCTGATCCTTACCGCTCCCCTGCCCTCTGATGGCATCGCTCCTGACTCAAGCCTGGTGGAATTTTCGAAAAACAAAGAAGAAGAAGATGCGCTGAAAGAAAAACTCAAAGCTGAAGCCTTTAATTACGCCCGGGAATACCTGCTGCGGGCCTTCGATTTTAATGGTTTGACATATCAGCTCCGGGAACATGTAAATTCTTATAACAAAACAGAAGGCAAATCGGAAAAACAAAGCCATAAGCCCTGGGCAGTGGAATTAAGGAAAAAGATAGACGAACCGGCTGCAACAGCGCAGAAGTTCTGTAATCAGATTAAAATTATCAGCCGTGCAAATAATCCTGAATCCATAGAGAAGTTAGAGGAACGCGTGAAAGCCGCCACCGAATACTTTGAGCCACTGCTTACAGGCTTTAGTGATGACATTAACAAACACATAGCTGAACTGGGCAGAAAAAAAGGCATCAAGAAATACGTGAAAGAACTAATTGCATTGGAAAGCGTTTTTTACGGGCAATTGAGAAGTATTTTCAAGGCAGAAAAGATACTGGATTCCCTGAAAAATGACTCGGAGCTGACAAGCAAGGACCTTCGTGGTATAAATGAGCGGCTTTCGCTGAAGCGTCTGGAAAGAGAAAAAGAAATATCAGCAACGCTGAAAGAGAAAAAAAGCACGGGCAAACCAAAGAAGGGCGCTTCTGCCGAG